>CAZFDX010000130.1:0-4610 GCA_964518325.1 uncultured Alcaligenaceae bacterium
TATTGCCCAACATTTAGATCGATTGGATATTCCCCTTCTGCGTCGCATTCACCCCCCCCCCGATCCCGAAAGATTACGCAGTTTTGCCCAATTCGTTAAAGGACTCGGCTACTCAATTTCTCGAATCCCCAGCCGACCCGAACTCCAACAAATCGCCGAGCAATCATTAGAACACAGCAATGCCGTTGCCGTCCATTATGCCCTTCTCAGAAGCCTCCGCCATGCTAGTTATACCCCCGAGAAAGAGGAACATTTTGCACTCGCGTTCGAGAATTATTGCCATTTTACCTCACCCATTCGACGCTACCCAGACCTGTTGATTCACCGACAAATGAACACTTGGTTACGGACCCGTTCCAAAGGGGCCGACCTCGATGAGTTACGGCATCTGGGTGAAATTTGCTCGAAAGCAGAACGCCGCGCCGAACAGGCCGAACGGGAAGCGGTCTTGCTCCGGATTTTGGCGTTCCTTCAGGGGAAAGAAGGCATCATCCTCGATGCGATTATCACCAGTGTTCACGATTTTGGCTTCTTCGTTCAAGGGGTCCGTTTTCCCGCCGAAGGTTTGGTGAAGCTCACTCAATTTCATGAACATTTCTCCCACGATGAGGAGAACCACACCCTCGAAGGAAAACGAACGGGCCGCACTTTCCGTTTGGGAGATACCGTCAAAGTGCAACTGATCTCCGCAGATATGAACAAGCGTCAAATCGATTTCAAAATAGCCAAACGAGGCGAAAAATCGGACCTCTGAGGAATCCCTCTTTCGAGGGCCAAGGGGCGGCCAAAAGGCCTGCACGGTATCCAGCGACCTTTTGCTCCATATCCCCTGACCTTGGCTCCAGATTGAGCAGGAGCGGAGGACAAGCCCGAGTGCTGAATGAACGGATGATTGATTTTGAATCCGACCAAAGGAAGAAGGGCCGAAAGCAAAAGTCTTGGAGTGGACTTAGCCTTGGGGTTGCGTGTTATTGGGGGTGGTTTGCTGCATGGTGGCTTTGCGGATAGCCCGTTGTTTGCGTGCGAGTGCGCGACGGCGGAGTTCGCAAGGTTTTTCGTAGTATTCGTGTTTACGGAGTTCCTTTTTCAGACCACTTCGCTCGATTAGCTTTTTGAAACGACGCAGAGCAACGATGATCGGCTCGCGGTCGTGGACACGCATTTTGATGGACATAGCACCTCATTACATACAGAATGTCACCATTATTGTAATCTCTCATTGTAGAATAGAACAAGGTTATGGCAATAAGGAATATGACGATTTTGAGATTTTGCTGTAGCCCACGAGGAAGGCCCTCGCTCGTGGGTCCAGTGGATGGGGCAAGACGCCCTTTATCTCCTTATTGAGTAAGGTATTGTGATCCGGTCCCGAAACCGACTCCTCGGTTTCTGCTGCCCCTTTCTCTAGCCCTTTCTCGAACCTTTTTCAGCACTTTTTCGGCCTTTTTTCAAGCCTTGTCTTCCAACCAATCTAAAAATTCTTTCACTTTAAGACCTTTCACGTTCCTTTTCTGGCCCAAGGTCCGAACGGTCACATCGTTGGAAACCACGATTAACTCATGGGGGCGAGGGCTTTTCTCAACCAAAATTTGAATAACGGTATCGGCCTTTTGTGGTGGGCAGGCAGCAAGAACTTCGATCCCTTGATATTTCCCGATTGTTGAGAATCGGCTTTCCGAATCGAAGACCACACAAATTTCGCCCAAGGTCTGACGATAGCGACTGAGCCAATCCAAAAGGTCCCGCTGGCGCGACTCCCAATTTCGGGAGTTCATGGAGGATCGAACCATGCCGAGCGCGTGCATGAGATTGTTTCCGTCGATCATGTAACGCATGGGGACCTCCTTGAAATAATTTTAGCAGGATCATTTTCCTCTCTCCAAGAATTTGCCAAGTTCCGTAAAAGAATGATGAAGTTGCCCAAATGCATTCCAAAAATGCCAGTGAACCGACCTTAACTCGCACTGAAGGACCCTTTGCCGATGAACCAACCGATTTCGACCCCTCCAGATTCTGCCTCTGTCCCGAAAGGGCACCCAACCGCGTTTTGGTTCTTCTTTTGGGGAGAATTTGCCGAACGCTGTTCCTACTACGGGATGCGCGCGATTCTCGTGTTGTACATGATTAACGTATTGGGGATCGAAAAATCCAATGCGACCATGTTCAATTACCTATTCTTGTCGGCCTGTTACTTCCTTCCGCTGTTGGGGGGCTGGATTGCCGATAACTTTTTAGGGAAGTATTGGACGATTGTAGGTTTCTCGATCCCGTATGTTTTGGGACAAATTCTTGTCGGTCAAGAAAACCCCTATATTTTTGCGGCCTCGTTGGCTTTGTTGGCTATGGGCAGCGGGGTCATTAAACCCAACATCTCGACGTTAATGGGTTTGACCTACGATCAACAACGTCCCGGCCAAGATAAGCTCCGTTCCGATGCCTTTTCCTTGTTTTACATGGCCATTAACGTCGGGGCCTTGTGTTCCCAATTAGCAATGCCCATTCTGCGTGAGAATTTTGGTTACAAAATCGCCTTCTTGTTCCCTGCAGGGTTAATGGCCATTGCCTTGACGGTCTTCGCTTTGGGTAAGAAATTCTATGCCAAAGAAACGATCGTCAAAAAGAAAGAAACCACCCCCGAGGAAGTGGCCTTGAAATGGGCAACTTTGAAATCGATTGGCAGCCTGTTTTTCCTTGTCACCTTCTTTTGGGCTATCTTCGATCAATCATCGGGAACGTGGATCATTTTTGCCGGCGACCATATGAACTGCTATGTGTTCGATCTATATATCCCGCCGGACGCTTTGCAATGGGTCAATGCTGCCTGCATCATCATTGGCTTGCCCATTAGCATGGTGTTATGGCGTGTGTTGGCAGCCAAAGGCTACAACATTCGTGCTACAGATAAAATGACTGTGGGCTTTTTGCTGACCGGCTTGACGATGGCGGTCATGGGGATTGCTGCTTACAGCAACCGATATGTTGTGGGGACCGAACTCAGTATTGAAAAAGGTACCCTGATCTATGAAAGCGGAGGGGGAATCAATCCCAAAACCGGTCAAGGTTTCTTCAAAAAAGGTGTGGTTGAAACCCCCTATGGGACTTTGGAAATTTCGGATGGCGAATTCCTTGGGAAGATTGGTCCGAAACTCAGTGCCGAAGAAAAAGAGGCCCGCAAAAACGAAGGCCCCATCTCCACAGAAAAGGGGCAAAAATTCGAGTTTAACGATGCCAAATTCACGTTTGAAAAAGCCACTTTCCGCAATAAACAAGGGCAAGAAACCATTCTGGACGGGAACTTCAAAGTCGATGGAACCTTCATCACGGAGATCGACAATAAGGGGCAAAAAGAAAGCGTGATTGGTGGCAAAGATACCATTTCCTCGGTAGAGCGATTTGTCCCATTGGATGAACGGGTCTCGATCCTCTGGCTGGTGATTGCCACCATTGTGATTACGGCTGCCGAGATTTTGATTTCGGTAACCGGTTTGGAATTAGCCTTCGTCGCGGCTCCGCAATCGATGAAGAGTTTCGTCACGGCCTGTTGGTTGGTCACCGTGGGCGTGGCTAATCTGGGCCTGAATATCCCCTTAACCAAATTGTTGTATCCGAAGGTTCACCCCGGATTGTATTTCATCATTCTGACAATTGTCTTGTTCGTGGTGATGATGGCCTTTGTGAAAGTCGGCAAACGATTCAATCAAGCCATCGCTCGGAGAAATGCCGAGCAAGCGATTTAATCGATCACATTGCCAATCCGCCAAAAAATCATCAGCGGCTTACTCTTCGGCTAACCACATTTTGATTTGAGGATTCTTGAGCCAGTCTGGGTATTCGGGTTGTTCCGCCAAGAAATCGTGAAGTAATTTTTTATCGAATACCTTATGGGCGATGGCTTGTTGCGAATAGTTTTTGGCCGCTTCTACATCCTGATGCCGAAGCCAATCTCGAATCAGCCCCAGAACGGCCCGAGCATCTTTCTCGGGAGATTTTAGGATCAGGTCGGCAAATTCTTTTGCTTTGGGACGGTTATTCACACTGAGATAATACTCGGACAATCGCCCATACATTTGTTGGATGATGTTCTCACAGGGGGCTAAACTTCGTGCCAGTACCAAGGTCGTTTCTGCGTTTCGCTCTTTGTTTTCGCGGTAGTAGGCTTCGGCGCATCCCACCAAACAATCGATCCGCAGAGAGATCGGCAATTCTTTCACGGTAGCAGGCGACAAAACTTGGTCAAACAATTCGGTGGCCCGTTTCAAATCGCCGTTGCGTAGGGCAAAACGGGCTTCAACCAGTCGGGCTTTTTTTTGGTATAGGATCGTCTGTAAGGGGGGGGGGGCATTATTGGCTAAGTGATCGGCATGTTCCGAGAATTTTTGGATCGCTTTCGCTGCAAGGGTTTTCTATCGCGAGTGATAGATCTCGGCACGCTGTTGGAGCAATCGAGCCAACCGTTACTCTTCAAGGGGATGGCCTGAGTTCTGACGAAGTAGATTTTCTAACTGTTCGGTAATTGCAAACACCTAGGTTTCCAGTGGCTGTGGCATTCGCCTCGAGCTTTTTTCAAAGTCTTCTACAAAGGGCCGTATCTCCGTGCGGGGTGCATTGGG
>CAZFDX010000131.1:0-14320 GCA_964518325.1 uncultured Alcaligenaceae bacterium
GGGAGATACGAGCCAATTAGTTGAATCTCGGCATTTTTCCCTTGCTGGATACCCGCAGGAAAAACAGCACTGACGATCGGGATATTCCCAACATGCAAACGATAGAAAAATTCGCCCCCCCCCCGATAATCTTTATCGTGAACCGATATGGAATAAATCCCTTCTTTCGGGACCGTCACACCGAGAAATCCCTTATCACTGAAGGCAATCGTTTTCCCATCGGGATCGATCAGTTCCAAAATCGGATCGATTTTCGAGCCAATCGCCGAGCCGATTAATTGAATCCCAATCTCGCCCTGAGTGGGCAGTTTCACTCGGTAAAAATCGGCTTCTCCGGCCCGTTGCAAAATCCCTGCAATCGTCACAGGAGGGGTCACCAATAGCCCCCGTTGGACCGATTCAATCCCCGTTTGATCGTTCTGAGCAGCGAAGCGATCCACAATCAAATTCATCGGGTTCGAGTCGCCTGCTTCATTTTTAACGGTAACGGAAGTGAACCCCAAAGGGGCTTTAGGCGAGGGGGTGACTTGGATTTCGAGTTTTGCCCCTTTCTTGAGAATCTTGGTTTCGGCATGTGGAATAGTAACCGCGATGGTCTTTTCTAACGATTGCCCCTCGATTTGAATCGTAGAGGCAACGCCACGCGGCACAAAATGGGGAGTGATTTTGCTAATTTGTGGGGGCTTCGGCTTCATGGGAAGTAAGGTGGCCAAGGGTTTCCCTGTTTCCCCATCCAATGTGAGTAAGGTGCCACCATACAGGCCCACGGCCAAGGTTTTGCCCGTAGGGTGAACCGCTAAACTGAGGGGATTATCGGGAAGGTCTTGGAAGACCAATTTTTCTTTGAACTGAGCGGTATCCCAGCGTTTCGGCGTTTTTCCTTCGGCGATGGAGTATAAAGACGTTCCATCTTGAGAGTATTGAAGTTTCAAAATCGGTTGATTGTGCGCAAAAACGGAGTGAACTAATTTTCCCCCTTCTGGGTCTATCTTCCAAACACGGATACTTTTATCGGCACCGGCGGCGGCCAAATGTTTTCCATCCGGTGCCCAAGCTAAGCAATTCACTCCATCGGTTGCATCGCTGAGGGTGTAAAGGCGTTTCCCCGTTTTGGTGTCCCACAGTTTGACAGCCCGATCGGCACCGGCGCTGGCCAGCAAAGTTCCATTTGGTTGAAATTGTAGGCCGTAAACCGTGTCGGAATGATCTTTCAACGTGGCCGATTCGGCGAGGGTTTTGGCATCCCAAATTTTGATGAGTCGATCGTAACCAGTCGAGGCCAATCGGGTCCCATCGGTTGAAAAATCCAATGCGTAAATGATGTCGCTATGTCCGGTGATTACAGGAGAAACTTTCGGGGGATTTTCGGACATTTCATAGACACGAATTTCACCGGATTTTCCGGCCAACCCCGATGCCACCGCTAACCTTTTTCCATCACGGGTCCACGCTAAGGCAGTCACTCGCCGCGTTTGTTCCCCGAGTTTATGGCGAATATCTCCCGATTTGGAATCGAGAAGCAAAACTTCTCCATAGAGACCAACAGCCAACAGATTCCCGTCGGGGGAGTAGGCCAACGAACCAACCGGAGGGGGGGCCGCCGTCCATGCCAGATTCCCCGAGATCAGTAAAGCGAATAGAGAGAGGTATTTTTTCAGCATTGTCACACGATTTTTAGATGAACCTTAGGATTTATGGATTGTTTGGACAATTGCAGGCGTGAAAGTCGGGTGAGTCTATTATAACGAATGTCGATATATTCCAAGTTTGGCAGGTTGGAACTTTTTAGTAGGAATTTGACACCGTGTTCGGTTAGTCGGTTCCAACCGAGTTGCAAGTATTTCAGTTGTGATAATTCTGGGGTATGAGCCATCGTCCGGCAAACCCGATCGTTTAATCTCGCACCACTAATCGAAAGCCTACGGAGCGAACGAACCAACGGCGAGCGAATCAACTGCACATACCAACTCAACGAAAGAGGATTATCGGAAAATTCTAGCTCCTGCACGGCACACGGGAAATCCTCCAGCAAAGGAGTGGCGGCCTGATCGGTCAATTGGGTACCCCAAAGGGCAAACGTATGCAAATTCTCAAGGATTCGTGTGGTTTGGGTCAAGTCTCGAAAAAATTCGTGGCTAAAGACCGATTGATTCGGCAGGTAGTATACGGCCGAGCGGATGCGCCCAAGGGAAAGCGAACGTAATTGGCGAACCCAATCGTCATGAATCCACGAGTGATCGGCTTCCATTCCACCGTACCAAAGAAAATCGGTCAACCAAGGACCATGTTCCTGAAGGATCGATCGATGAGCCAAAGGAGAATCGTTGTACAAAACACAACGGCAAGGCAGCCCCCGAGTGAATTGGATTTGCAGCCCACTTCCTTGAGAGGAATTATTCAAACGAGCAAAGTGCGGAATATGGGTTTTGGCCCATTTCTTAGCCTGATCGGGTAAGGGGGCTGCTTCTTGATCGAACGACCGGTGAACTTCGTAACGAATGTAGTCGGCGAAATCACTTAGCCCTCTCTCCTCGTACCAATCCGAAAGGATCAGCCTTGGGGCATTATCTTGGGGGTTTTCCAAACAAGCACGAAGAAGCCCTTCTTCATCAGGATGAAAAGGTTTCAATGCGGGGAGAACGTCAGGAATGACCCTAGGTTTCACGGGTAATCGTCACCTTAGTGATTGAACATGAATTCTCGGCTTGTCAGGACCGCCCAAAATAAATCTTCCATGACCTCACGGCGTTCCTGTGGGGTATTGCCGGCTTGTTTGAGCATCGTCGTTAATTTCTTCAATTCGTTTTCATTCGGGTCCCGCGACAACGCCAATTGATACACCCGCTTCACCGCTTCCTCGGGTGCGAGTTCCTCTTTCAACCATGCGGAACCGCGCCATTTAGTCGAACGAATTTTGTCGTTCAAAATTTGGCCATTATTGAGCATGAGTGCTTGCCCAACGGTGGAATCGTTCGAGCGCTCGCAGGAACACGTTTGTTGGCGGTCCGCTCGACCAAAGGCATCCAGAAATTTCGAGGCCACTCGTGAATCGGGTAACTGCAACGCCCGAGTTCCTTCCGGAAACAGATTGATCCCCGTTGTGCCTCCTTCCACACCAGTATAAAGTTTGTCAAACGGGGTCGCCACACCGGTCACTTGCGAAATGGCATCGAGCAGGACTTCGGCACTTAAACGCTTGACCAAATATCGGGAATAGAAACGATCATCGGCTTGGTTGCCTTTCACGGCCACGCTCGATCGTTGATAGGCTGCCGAATTGAGAATTAGATTCATCAATCGTTTCAGGTCGTAACCATTTTTGATAAAATCCGCCGCAAGAGCATCGAACAATTCGGGGTTACTGGGGGGATTGGTTTCGCGAAGGTCATCGTCCGCCTCGACTAATCCCCGTCCCATGAAATTTTTCCACACGCGGTTGATTACGGCCTTGGCGAAATAGGGATTCTCCGGCGAAGTGAGCCATTTTGCAAAGTATGCCCTTCGATCTTCTGTCGATTCCGCAGGCATCGCTTTTCCATCCAAGGGGGTCGGCGGCATGGCGATCCCAAGGCGGGGGTGAAGCGTTTCCCCCTCGGGATCGATCCGAATGATGACCTCGCCGTTTCGCTCCCCATTTTTCAAACCGACCCGACTGAATAGGCTGGCCATGCTCCAGTATTGGTCTTGGGTCCATTTTTCCAACGGATGATTGTGACACCGCGCACAGGTGATGGACATACCCAAAAAGGTGACCGCCGTCGATTCCACAAGGTCGGGAATTTCTTTGTGCAAGACAAAATAATTCCCAAAACCTTTTTGCAGGGTACTACCGCTGCTGGTTAAAACTTGGGTGGCCAATTTGTCCCAAGGGGTATTATCCGCAACACTTTGACGCAAGGATCGATAAAAGGCCCACACAGCGGGTTGGGGAAGTTTCCGCGATGAGACTAAAAATAAATCGCTCCAGATGTAGGACCAATAGTCCACGAATTCGGGACGATTCAACAATTGATTGATCAACTCGACTCGTTTATTGGGACGAGTATCCGTCACAAACGCTTGGACCTCTTCTGGGGTGGGCAAAATCCCACAGGTATCCAGATAGGCTCGACGAATAAACTCAGCATCATTGCACTGCGGTGACGGGGGTAAGCTCAATTGTTGTAATTTCTTGAGAATATGTTCATCGATGAAGTTATTTCGTGGACTGGTCTTATAAACGCCCGCATCCACAACATTGGCAAACGGCACGGTCACCACCATCGTGGAAACCCGATTATCGTAAACCGCACTCAAACCGGCCTCGCCGTGCCCCATCACCTTGAAGGTGCCGTCTTCATCGACTTGGGCCACCTGATCCTCGCTTCCGGAGAATTTGGCCCAGCGAGTCACATCGCGAACTGTTCCATCGCTGTAGTGGGCCAAAACAATGAGTCGGCCCGTATCCTTGGGTTTTAGAGTCAGATGTTTGGGATACACTTCGATTTTGACCAATCGCGAGTCTTGAGAACTTAGCCCTTCCGCGCCACCCTCAATCCATTCTTTGATGATTTGATAATCGCGGGAATCGGCTTTCAATTTTGTGCCGCCGCCGTGGGCAATTTTTCGGGCACCTTTTAACAACAGCAGGCTCTCACTGGGCGTTTCGCGATCAATTCGGCGAGCGATCGCTTGTTTGGTTAAGGTGTAATGATCGGTCTCCGCGTCATAACCCCGTAACGAGAGTTTGAAACTCCCCTTCCCTGCCAAGGCACCGTGACAGGCCCCCGAATTGCAGCCTGCTCGGGTTAATATCGGGATCACATCATTCCGAAAACTGGGGGGCGTTTTATCGGTGAAGTTTTGAATCTTGATTTTTACGGTAGTGCTTTTCCCTGCCCCCGTAGCCGTCAGCGTGGTCTCTCCGTCTGCCAAGGGAACGAGTGTCTGGTCGGGAGATATCACGGCTAATTTCGGATTCGCCAAGGAGAATTGCACCTCGGCCGTGCGATCCGCGATTCCTTTTCCCGCTTCCTCCTCGACAACGATGAGGTTTTGCACGGCTCGGGGACCATTGAGAATAATTTCAGTTGGATAAATTTTGAGGTCACCTGCAAAACAGAGACCCCACACACTGAAAAACATGAAAAAGGATAAGAACCCGTGTCGCATGGAACTCACAAGGTAAAATTGGGGAGAGATTTATACCCATTTTAATCATTTAGGAAAAATTGGGAAGAGATTGCATTATCGCCTCGAACCGGACCGACCACCCAATCAGGTTGACTTGCTCGAAGTGTGAGTAGGAATTTCACAAGCTCAATCATCAATCAGCACAGCATCACCCATAAAATGACGGGGTTGAACATAAAGTCTCAAAGTCTCAAAGTTTCCAAGTTTCTGGGGTCATTTTTTTGAAGAGGGATCAATCTGGCAAATCGGAACAAAAGTAACTAAAATTATTATAAACCTCTATTAGCCCCTATCGAGTGAACTCATGATGGAATCTCTCCCTAAAACACCTATCCAAGTGGCTCGCAGACAATTCCTGAAAGATTGTGGGGTGGGGCTTGGCAAGGTTGCGTTAGCATCCCTGTTGGCCGAATCGAGCGGGAATCGTTTGTGGGCTGCCCCCGACACGAAAGCCCCTTTCCCTGTGAAACAACCTCATTTTGCTCCCAAGGCCAAGCGGGTGATTCACCTGTTCATGTCTGGGGCACCAAGCCAATTGGAGTTATTCGACAACAAACCGCAATTAGCCAAACTCGAAGGCAAGCCCCTCCCCGAATCGGTGACCGGAGGAATGCGTTTTGCCTTCATCCGTGCCGATGCCGCCGTGATGGGGCCTCGCTTCAAATTTGCTCGGCATGGAAAATCGGGTGCCGAATTATCCGAAGTTCTGCCTCACTTGGCCAAGGTCGCAGACGATATTTGCATTGTTCGCTCGGTCACCACCGACCAGTTCAACCATGCCCCTGCCCAAATCTTTTTCAACACGGGTTTCGCTCAACCGGGTCGACCGAGCATTGGCTCTTGGGTCCTGTACGGACTGGGTGCCGAAACAAGCAATTTACCCGCCTTCGTGGTAATGTCCACCGGTGCAGGAATCTCGGGAGGCGCTGCCAATTGGTCGAGCGGTTTTCTGCCGAGCGTCTACACGGGAGTGCGCTTCCGCAATAGCGGCGACCCGATTTTGAATGTGAGTAGCCCCAAAGGTTTCGACAACGAATTGCAAAAAGAATCGATCGAGGCCATCAACTCTTTGAACAAAAAACGGCTTGAGATCGAAGGAGATTCCGAAATCGCAACACGGATTGCCTCGTATGAAATGGCCTTCCGACTGCAAACAAGCGCCCCAGAACTGACGAATTTGAAAAGCGAATCGCAAAAAACCCTTGACCTTTATGGCGTGGACCCGAATAAGCCCTCGTTCGCTCGGGCCTGCCTTTTAGCCCGCCGCATGATCGAACGGGGGGTTCGCTACATCACGATTTACCACGAAGGTTGGGACGCTCATTCCGATGTCGTCGGGAACCTGAGAAAGAACTGCGGCGATACCGACCGAGCTAGCGCCGCGTTGGTGATGGACCTGAAACAACGTGGATTACTCGATGATACCCTCATCATCTGGGGGGGGGAATTCGGGCGAACCCCAATGGTAGAATCCAACCCTGCCTTGGGTCGATCTCTTGGAAGGGACCATCACCCCAATGCCTATACGATGTGGTTCGCAGGGGGGGGCATCAAACCCGGAATCACCTACGGTGCCACCGATGAACTCGGCTACAACGTGGTTGAAAATAAAGTTCACGTTCATGATGTGCAAGCCACTCTGTTGCATTTATTAGGCCTAGATCACGAGAAACTCACCTATCGATATGCCGGCCGCGATTTCCGCCTCACGGATGTTCATGGCAAGATCGTTAAGGGGATTCTTGCCTAACTTCTTCACTCCTCGTTTCGCTCTTCTCGATTCTCTAGAAAATCCCTACTCTATGTTCATTCCTTTAACCCAAAACGAATCGAGCGGAATCATCATGAAACGGTATCTTCTCCTTGGGGTATTCACGGCCTTGGCCTTAATTCCTGCTTGTCAAAAAAGCGATCCTGCCATTAGCAAAGTGGCGATTGTGACCAATAATAATGCGGAATTTTGGCGACTGGCTCAGGTCGGGGCTAAGAAAGCCGAGGCCGACTTAAATCAGCAAGGTTTAACTTGCGAAGTCATTTTTCGCATGCCCGAGAAAGGCGACCCCGTTTTGCAAAAAAATATCGTGAACGATATGCTCAACTTGGGAATCAAGGGGCTTGCCGTCAGTGTCATCAACCCCAAAGAGCAAACCGATTTCTTCAAAACCATTGCGGGCAAAGTGAATTTTATCACCATGGATAACGATGCCATCGATACCGGTCGGCTTTGTTACGTCGGTACCGAGAATCTGGCGGCAGGTCGGGCCGTGGGGGAACTGGTCAAACGTGCCCTGCCCGAAGGGGGGGTCGTGGCCATTTTCGTCGGTCAAAAAGAGCCTCTCAATGCTCGCGAACGCTACCAAGGGGTTTTGGATGCACTCGCTGGGAAACAAGGTGCCAAACCGGAAGAATGTGGCAAATACACCATTTATAAAAACGATGTGATTACCGACGATCTCGATGAGGTCGCTGCTCTCAGCAAGGCCAAAGATGTTCTCGAAGTCCTGAAGAATGAACCCAACGTCTGTATGGTGGGACTTTGGGCTTACAATGCCCCCAAATGCTTAGAAGCAGCCAAGTCGAAAGGGGTTGAGAAGAAAATCAAAATTGTGAGCTTCGACGAATACGAAGATACTCTGGTCGGAATCGAAAACGATTTGATTGTTGGGACCGTTGTACAGGACCCGTTTAACTTCGGTTATAAATCGGCCGAGTTACTCGTGAAACTCGATAAGGGCTTAATCAGCAAAGATAACCTTCCGAAATCGGCCGTACCTCATAAAGTGATTGTCAAAACACCTCAAACCGGTGAGGTCGGCGTCGCCGACTTCCGCGCCGAGATGAAACGCCTCCTTGGGAAATAACCTTGAGCAATCATTTCCGAGTTCGTCACGCTGATTGAACCTCATCATTTTGCTGACGAAATGATGGGGTTCTTTGCTCAATAACCCGAGCCGTCGTTCCCCAGTGCCTCAGGGGAGCAAAACACGAACAGATCAGATGGGTTATTTTCCTAGCACCAATTGGGGGCGACGGGTGTGCCAATCGGTCACCGATTCGTACATGCGAGCAATCCGGAACATCTTCTCTTCTTCAAAGGGTGGAACCTGAAGTTGCAAGCCGATCGGTAAACCGGTTCGAGTTAACCCACAAGGGATACTCATGCCGGCAATTCCTGCCAAGTTACAAGCAATGGTATAAATATCCGAGAGATACATCGCCAACGGATCGTTCGATTTCTCGCCCAGTTTGAAAGCCGCCGAAGGACTCGTTGGCCCCATGATGACATCACATTGAGAAAAGGCTTGGTCAAAATCGTTCTTGATTAAGCGACGTACTTTCAAGGCCTTCAGGTAATAGGCATCGACATAGCCTGCGGACAAGGCGAATGTGCCGAGCATGATACGACGCTGGACTTCCTTGCCAAAACCTTCTGCCCGCGTTCGTGAGTAGGTCCGGATCAAATCGAGTTTCTCACCCGATTGCGGTTTGGCCCGATAACCATAGTGCATTCCATCATAGCGAGCCAAGTTACTCGAAGCCTCTGCCGTGGCTACGATGTAATACGTTGCTACGGCATATTTGCTATGGGGCAAGGACACATCGACCAACTTGGCCCCTAACTTCTGATATTCTTGAAGGGCCTGCTTGATGGCAGATTGAATCTCACTGTCGAGACCTTCTTCAAAATACTCTTTGGGTACCCCGATTCGCAGACCTTCAAGAGGTTGCTGAATCGTTTGAGTGTATGAAGGTACGGGACGATTGACACTGGTACTATCCCGAGGATCAAAACCGGCGAGGACTTCGAGCAGAAGGGCATTATCCAACGTATCGTGAGTAAAAGGGCCAACCTGATCGAGAGAACTGGCAAACGCAATCAAACCATATCGGCTGACTCGGCCATAGGTCGGCTTGCTGCCAACAATGCCACACAAAGCCGCCGGTTGACGAATCGATCCCCCTGTATCGGTGCCGATCGAAACCGGAGCCAAACAAGCCGCCACTGCAGCGGCCGACCCGCCGGAAGAGCCGCCGGGGATTCTTTCTAAATCCCAAGGGTTCCGCGTGGTCATAAAGGCGCTGTTTTCCGTCGAGGAACCCATCGCGAATTCATCCATGTTGGTCTTGCCAATAATCACGGCATCGGCCGCACGGAGTTTTTCGACCGTAGCACTATCATAGGGGGGTCGAAAATTCTCCAGCATTTTGCTGCTACAGGTGGTGGGCTGCCCCTTCACACACAAAACATCCTTCACCGCGACGGGGATACCTGCCAAAGCTCCCAAAGGTTGACCGGCTTTGCGTTTGGCATCCACTTTTTCCGCCTGTTCTAACGCACCGGTCGCATCAACGAGTTGGAATGCCTTGACTTGTGGATCGCGTGTTGAAATCGCTTGCAGAAATTGTTGCGTTAATTCAACAGAGGTGATCTGTCCCTGATTTAATAATTCGCGAAGTTCACTCGCTGTTTTGAGAATGATTGACATTCACACACCAACAGGGTCAAAGAAAAAAAACATTAGAGAGGATTTATGACTTTGGGCTTAATGAGACAAATCATCGGCTTGGTCGAACACCGCAGGAACCGAGAAAAAATCCCCTTGTCGCGCGGGTGCATTTTGCAAAACCAACTCCAAAGGGAGCGAAGGACGCGGTTCATCCTCACGAAAGACATTTTGAATGGGTAAGGGGTGCGATAAGGGTTCGACCCCTTCGGTATTCAATTCGCTCAGTTGGTCGATATATCCCAAAATGGCTGTTAATTGTTGAGTCATCTGAGCCAAGTCTGTCTCAGATAGATCGAGCCGAGATAAATTGGCAACTTTGCGAACGGTTTCTATGTCCATGGTATCCCTAGTTCCCGAGCCGTACTCCCCTAGTTCCCGAGCCGTATTTTAAGGATGCGAAAGGGGAGTTGTGCGGAATTCAAAATCAGACGTTCGTCACCGCAAACGGTTTGCGTTTCAACGGTCGTTGAATCGCACCCGAGCGAATACATTGAACACAAACGTTGGCTCGGACCGTCTTACCATCCTTCACAATACGAATTCGTTGTAGGTTCGGGAAGAAAATCCGTGTGGAATGACCGGTAATCTTCTTACCCACACCACCGAGATATTTTGCCTTACCACGATAGGTTTTCTGACCACCTACGGAAGGTTTTTTACCGCAGACATCACATTGCATGCCCATTGGGGCTACTCCCAAACGAAAAAAAACCGGTACACCGGCAAATCAATCGACATCGAAACAATTAATCTATGACCTTTCGGGCAAAGGTCTAGCCCCTAAGAGCGAGAGTCTCCAAAAAATACCCGATCGGACTTAAAAAGATCAAAGTGAGTGGTTCACTTCGATCCTGAGAGCGAGCATCTCCAAAAAATGTCGATCGGGATTGATCTGATCTGATGATCTAGAGCGGTTTCAACCTTGGTGAAGTGTCAAGGATGGTATATCAGCCGGATCGTAAGCGGAACGTAGCATCAGGGGAAATGGTCCCCCCCCTACCCCGTCGTTGAACCTGCTGTCGTAATGCATAGACGGTTCACCGGCAGTTTATTAGCGATCCTCCAAAGGTCCACCGGCAGTTAACCGGCAAACCTCCAGCAGTCTATTTGTTCACAGGTCGGAGGGATTTTCAAGAATCGGGTGACCGATCCTCGATGCGAAATGTTTCGTCTGGCCCAGATGACCAGATCACTTCTCGGAGGCGGTTTGATTTTTTTCTCGTTCTTTCTCGAACTCGGTAATAGGTCTTTGAGGCATTTGCTGGGCGTCGAGTCCTCCATCCACCGGAATCACAATCCCTGTGGCATATTTCGAGGCTGGCGAGGCCAAAAACACAAACCAAGAAGCAATCTCCTCGGGGGTGGCAATTTTCCCCAAAGGAATCTGTTGAAGAATAGTGTGACGAGCCACCGGATCGGAACGTAATCCAAAATCGGTCAAAGGGGTTTCCACTAAGCCCGGAGCCACCGCAGCGGTCGAAAATCCCCAAGGAGCGAGTTCGACGGCCAATTGACGAGTTAAGGCATTGATGGCCCCTTTAGTGGCATCGTAAAGAGTATGGGCAGGTTCCGATCGACTACCATTCAACGAGGTTGTAAATAAAATTCGCCCTCCCCGATTGGCTTGGCGATTGAGCCGGACGAACTCTTGAGTGACTGCGATGGCCGTCCACACGTTGAGTCGAAAAAGCCACTGAAAATTTTCTTCCGTCAGTTCTAAAAAGCTCGGTTCGCGAAAGGTCCCCACGTTGTTAATGACGACATCGAGTTGCCCCCAAACTTGCCAAGCATTCTGTACCAACCGCTTTGCTAGTTCGGTTTGTGAAACATCGGTTTGGAAATAGCGTGCCTTGGGGTCTTGCAAGTAATGCATCACCTCGGGGCAATCCGATAGGGGACGCTCGGACGTAAACACGACCCGAGCGCCGGCATCGAGCAAGGCTTTTCCTGTCGCAAGGCCGATCCCTCGACTGGAACCGGTGACCAAGACCACCAATTGGGAAAGATCGAACATGGTGTCTGCTCCTTGGGTTCCACCGATTAGGCACTGGGTTTGGTCATTGCTTCGGCGTTGACTTTGGCATCGAATTCCTCGGCAGAGAGAAACCCTAATTTCACGGCGGCTTCTTTCAAGGAAATATCTTCGCTGATCGCAGTTTTCGCGACCTTGGCGGCCTTTTCGTATCCAATCACGGTATTCAACGCAGTGGCCAACATCGGGGAGCTATTGACGTACTCGGCGAGCTTCTTCAATTTCGGTGTAACGCCGGGCCGTTTCTCGTTATCCTCGACACAATGTTCGCGGAACGATCGACACGCATCGGTCAGAAGTCGAATCGAGTGTAACAGATTATGAATGATGACCGGCTTAAAGACGTTTAGCTCGAAATTCCCCTGAGAGGCAGCGAACCCAATGGCCGCATCGTTCCCCATCACTTGCACACAAACCATAGTCATCGCTTCGGATTGTGTGGGGTTGACCTTTCCGGGCATGATGGAAGAACCGGGTTCGTTTTCCGGAATCGCAATCTCGGCCAAGCCACATTTCGGACCACTTGCCATCCAACGAATATCGTTGGCGATTTTCATCAAAGCAATGGCCAAGGTGCGAATCGCCCCCGACAAGGCCGCGAGCGGTTCATGAGCAGCTAGGGCCGCAAATTTGTTGGGGGCCGTGACGAAAGGTAATTGTGTAATCTGTGCAATTTTCTTGGCGACCCGTTCCGCAAATTCGGGATGCGAATTCAGCCCCGTTCCAACTGCGGTTCCCCCAAGGGCCAGTTCATACACTTCGGGCAAACTCGCTTCGATTCGACCAATCGCTTGTGAGATTTGTGCCACATAACCACTAAATTCTTGCCCCAAGGTTAAGGGCACTGCATCCATCAAATGAGTTCGACCAATCTTGACGATCTTTTCAAAACTCTTGGCTTTCTCGTTCAAAGCATCGCGAAGTTTCTTCACCGAAGGCAGTAACCGATGAACCGTTTCCTCGGCAGCAGCAATATGCATTGCCGTGGGAAAGGTATCGTTCGAGGATTGAGACATATTCACATGATCGTTCGGATGAATCGGGCTTTTCTCACCCAAGACCCCGCCGGCTAAAACGAAAGCCCGATTGGCGATCACTTCGTTTACGTTCATATTGGTTTGGGTGCCGCTACCGGTCTGCCAAATGCGTAACGGAAAATGCTCATCCCATTTCCCAGCAATGACCTCATCGGCCGCCTGACAAATTTTCTCAACCTTCGTTTGAGGACTGAGGGGATCGCCCTCCTTTTGTTTGAACAACCCCAATTCCAAGTTCGTCAAAGCAGCCGCCTTTTTGATAATCCCAAAGGCACGGATAATCGATCTCGGCATGCGATCTTCGCCGATTTCAAAATGAATCAGGGAGCGAGCCGTCTGGGCCCCGTAGTACCGGTCGCTGGGAACCGGAATTTCACCCATGGTATCTTTTTCGATTCGGAAAGTCATAAAAATCTCGTGTCGGCAGCCTGATGATGAAAATCGTTATCATATGAAATAGGAGCCACGCCGATGAGTATTCGCGAGCAACGACCAGCGATTCTAGGGGGCACACCCACTTTCCCCGACGGGCCTCCTCCTTGGCCCCTTGCGGATGCGGAAATTCAGCAGGCGCTTGAAGCCTCTTTTCAAACAGGCACTTGGGGGGTCTACTGCGGTCCCAAACATGAGGAACTCGAACACCTTTTGCAATCCCACTTCCACGCACAAGCCGCCTATACCTGTGCGAGTGGAACGCTGGCCGTGGAGGTGGCCCTTCGGACGGTCGGCGTTACAGCAGGCGATGAGGTGATTTTAGCGGGTTACGAATATGAGCCGAATTTTCTCACCGTTCATCATCTCGGTGCGACCCCTGTTTTGGTCGATATTCAGAAAGAAAATGCCGTTCTGAATATCGAAAAGGTGATCGATTCCATCTCTCCACGCACGAAAGCGATTCTAGCAACCCATCTTCATGGGGGATTAGTCGATATGCCACGACTGAAGCAGATCGCAACAACGCATCGAATTCCGTTGCTTGAAGATTTCTGTCAAGCCGTTGGGGGACAAATCGACGGGCAACCTTGTGGTTCTTTTGGGGATTTGAGTGTACTCAGTTTCGGGGGTTCCAAATCTCTCTCAGCCGGAAGGGGGGGGGGCATTCTCGTACCCAATCCCGAATATGTTCAACGTTGCAAACTCATTTTGAATCGTGGGGTGCAACAGTGGGCTTGCCTTTCTGAACTTCAAGCGGCCGTGCTGATCCCGCAACTTCAGAAACTCGCACAAAGAACTCAAACCCGTTGGCAGGCCGTGCAGCGACTCCGAAACCTCCTCCAAAACCTTCTGGGTCTCAAAATGTTTGAACATCGTCCCCATGATCTTCCTGCCTTTTACAAAGTAGGTTTTTGGTTCGACGAAACGCAATTTGGTCTAACTCGATCGCAATTTCTCAAAGCGGCTCGGGCAGAGGGAATCGCCCTCAGTGAGGGATTTCGCGCGTTGCACATCGGTCGAAGTCCCAAACGCTACCGATCCGCCCATCCCCTTTCCCTGTCGGAAAAAGCGAATCATTCGATTGTGATCCTGCATCACCCCGTTTTACTGGCCGATGACCCGACCCTGCAAAAACT
>CAZFDX010000132.1:0-2971 GCA_964518325.1 uncultured Alcaligenaceae bacterium
ACTTTATTCTAATCCGTTTAAGATTCACCCGAAGCCGTTTGAAATAAACTCGAATCCGCTTGAGATTAACCATGCCGATTCTTTCTAGCTTAGCTGTCCGAAATTGTCAGCCCGAACTCATGGATGATCCCGATCTGGACCCGCGTGAGCATCAAAAAGCGCTTGGAGGATTAGCCCGCATCAATCTCTTCTCGAACCGTTCGGGGGTCCTTTGTCCTGCATTGAAAAGATTCTACGCCCGATCGTCCCAACGACCTTTGCGCGTTTTGGACTTGGCCACGGGGTCGGGTGATGTGCCAATCGCCTTGGCAAAACGAGCGGCTCGGGCGGGGATGGCCCTGCAATTTTCCGGCTGCGATTTCAGCCCCGTCGCGATCGAATCGGCTCGACGCCAAGCCCAATCGTCGGGGGTGTCGATTGATTTTTTTCAAATGAACGTGCTGCAAGAGGAACTACCAGAAGGTTACGATGTGTGTACCTGTTCCCTTTTTTTTCACCATCTGGATACAGAACAGGCCCTGATCTTGTTGCAGAAAATGTCCCGCGTTTCCCAACTGATTTTGATTAATGATCTGTGCCGAGGACGCTTGAACTATCTATTAGTATGGTTGGCCGCTCGGTTGTTGAGCCGATCGTATGTGGTTCATACGGATGGCCCCCTCTCGGTGCGGGCTGCCTTTACAAAGGCCGAGTTCCTCGAACTGGCGGAACAAGCGGGTCTCAAACAAGGCCAAATTGCCGATCGGTTCCCGTGCCGATTTCTGTATCAGTGGGAGAAGAAGTGATGCTTTCGACGCAGTGGGATGCCATCGTCATTGGTGCCGGACCTGCAGGGTCTTTGGCCGCACGGGAATTGGCCGGTCAAGGTCTTCAAGTGCTTCTTCTAGATCGGGCGGAGTTCCCCCGAAGGAAAGTGTGTGGCTGCTGCCTGAACGGTCTGGCGCTGGGAACCTTGAACAGTGTCGGCTTAGGCCAACTGGTGAACGAAGCAGGAGGGGTTCCGTTACAACAATTTCGGCTGGCAGTCCAAGGGCGGCAATCTGCTTTACCGCTTCCTTTGGGGGCGGCCCTTTCCCGCGAAAAATTCGATCTCCGTTTGATCGAGGCGGCTCAACAAAAGGGGGTCACCTTTGTCCCGAAAACGAAAGCACAACTGGGCCAACTGGGTAAGGGGTTTCGAGAAGTTCAGACCGAAGCAGGCACTTACCGAAGCAAAACGGTCATCGTGGCAGATGGATTGAATAGCCAAATCGCTAATCAGGAGGATAATCGCACAATCATTCAAGCGAAATCCCGAATTGGTGGGGGGACCCTCATCAAGGATTATCCGCGATTTTACGAAAAGGGAACCATCTACATGGCTACCGGTCGGCAAGGATATGTCGGTTTAGTTTGTTTGGAAGATGGGCGACTGGATGTCGCAGCAGCGTTTGATCCTGTTTATGTCAAGCAAGTTGGCGGGTTGGGAGGTGCGGCTCAACAGATTCTTGCTCGGGCCGGTTTCCCAACTATTAATCATTTGGAAGATCAGAATTGGAAAGGTACCCCCCCCCCTGACGAGAAGTGCCTCGAAAATTGCAGGGGAAAGGTGGTTTGCCATTGGCGATGCGACGGGTTATGTGGAACCCTTTACGGGGGAAGGAATGGCTTGGGCATTGGCATCGGCCGTGGCGGTGGCTCCGTTAGTTGGTGGAGAATGGCATTCGGAAAAGATGGAACAATGGCAAAGAATCCATCGGCAAAGGATACGTTCTCGGCAAGGGATTTGTAGGCTAATTTCATGGATGCTGAAATCGCAAGGGCTTTCTCGATTGGGGATGAGCCTTGTGACGTATTCCCCCAAGTTGATTCATCCGCTGGTATCTCGTTTGAATCGCCCGAATCCATTGCCTACCCTTCAAGGATAGTTCTTCATGAGTTTTTATCTTCATGGTCTGGGAACCGCCCTTCCGCAGGCCAGTGCCACACAAGCCGAGGCCTTGATTTGTGCCCAACGAATGGGGCCACCTCAACTGCGTCAGGCCAAGTGGGTCGAGAATGTTTATCTTCATTCGGGGATCGAGAAACGGCATCAGGTTCATGGTTCAGAGTTTTTGAATGATATTCTGAACGAAACGCGACTTTCGGGGTCTCCGTTTTTACCCACTGGGGAAGAATCGTTTCGGGGGCCGCCGACTTCGGAGCGAATGGCCCATTATGCGAAGCATGCCCCCGTTTTAGCTGTGGAATCTGCCCAAAAAGCCCTGCTCGAATCGGGATTCGATGCCCAATCGATCACGCATCTGGTCACGGTTTCTTGCACGGGGTTTATCTCTCCAGGGGTCGATTTCGCTTTGATTCAAGAACTGGGGTTATCCCCCACGGTCGAACGAACGCATGTCGGATTCATGGGTTGCCATGGTGCCATTAACGGATTGCGGGTCGCCGCCAGTTTTACCAAAGCCTACCCTGAGGCCCGCGTGTTGGTCAATGCCGTGGAATTATGCACCCTTCACTACTACTACGGCGACGAGGCCGATAAGGTGGTTGCCAATGCGATCTTTGCCGATGGTGCCGCTAGTGTGGTGGCCAGTGGTCGGGTCCTTCCGGATCATTCGCAATCGCAATGGCAGATTCGGGCCACCGGTTCTTGCGTGATTCCCAACTCGTCACAGGATATGTTTTGGCGCGTGGGGGATTATGGTTTTGAGATGGGATTATCGCGGCGGATACCCGTTCTCATTCATCGGCACCTACAGGGTTGGCTTAAAGGTTGGCTGGCAGAGAATCATTTGACCATCGAACAAGTTTCAAACTGGGCGATTCATCCGGGCGGGCCGAAAATTATTTCGGCCGTCGAGGAAGGGCTAGGGCTTTCCGCAGAGCGCGTTCAGGCAACCCGTAAAACCTTCGCCGAGTTTGGGAATATGTCTTCACCAACCGTCTTGTTCATTTTAGATCGACTCCGAAAAGAAAATCGATATGGTCCCTG
>CAZFDX010000133.1:0-5905 GCA_964518325.1 uncultured Alcaligenaceae bacterium
GTCGGGTTTTATTCGGCATTTATGGTGGCAGACAAAGTCGAGGTTGTGAGTCGAGCATTGGGGGCCTCGGAAGCCGAAGCCGTTCGGTGGATTTCGGACGGTCAAGGGGAATTTAGCATCGAACCGACGAGCAAATCTCAACGCGGGACAGATGTGATTTTACACCTTAAACCCGATGCCAAAGAATATCTCGAATCGTGGACGATTCGCCCCATCGTCAAAAAATACTCGGACTTCATCGAGTTTCCCGTGATCCTCGAATATCCCGAAGAAAAGGACGGCAAGACCGAAACCGTAACCGAAACGGTGAATACGCAAGTGGCCTTATGGCTGCGACCGAAATCGGAAATCAAACCGGAAGAATATCAGCAATTTTATCAACAACTCACCAACGATCGGGAGCCTCCCGCGCGGGTCATTCACTATGGCACCGAGGGGAACAACGAATTCAAAGCCTTGTGTTTTATCCCTAAAAAACGCCCCTTCTCGTACATGTGGGAGGAACCCAAGGGGGTTCGGCTGTACATCCAACGGGTGCTGATTATGGAATCGTGCGATGGGTTACTCCCCCCCTATTTGCGCTTTGTCAGTGGCTTGGTGGACTCGGCCGATTTACCTTTGAATATCTCTCGGGAGTTATTGCAGAGCAATCCGTTATTAGAGAAAATCCAGCGGAATCTCGTGCGGAACATTCTCGATACGCTGGAAGAAATGCGTGATAATTCCCCCGAAGAGTATGCCCAGTTTTTCCACGATTTCGGTGCCATGCTCAAAGATGGTATCTCGCGAGATTTTCAGCATCGCGACCGCTTGGCAGAATTACTGATTTACGAATCGACCAAAACCGAAAAAGGCAAGACTACCACGCTCAGCCAATATGTCGAGCGGATGCCAGCCGATCAGAAAGAAATTTATTACATCGTTGGGGAATCTCGGGAATGGATCGAGAATTCGCCGCTGCTGGAAGCCTATAAGAAAAAAGGTTGGGAAGTCCTTTTAGCGACCGAACCGATCGATGAAATTGCCCTGCCTGCCCTCTGGAAATTCAAGGATAAAACTTTCAAAGCAGTCGATCGGGCGGATGAGGCCCCAAGCACCGAGGAAAATCACGTGGATGAATCGGGGTATAAACGCCTGATCGATTATCTCAAAACGAAAATTCCCGAAGTGGCCGATATTCGCCTGTCCAAACGGCTCACGGAAAGTGCTTCGGTTCTCGTGGCCGACGCCAACGCGCTCTCGGCCCATTACGAGCGCTTGTTGGCTCGATACGATCGACTTAAAGAGCCAACCAAACGCACTTTGGAGTTAAATCCGACGCATCCGAGCGTGACGGCCTTAAAAACGATCTTCGAGCAAAATCCGGTTGATCCTCGAATTGAGATTTACGGTCGGCTCCTTTTTGAACAGGCCGTGATTACGGAAGGTTCGCAGCTGCCCGACTTGACCGGTTTCACCAAACGAATCAACGAACTTATCACCCGCTCTGCTCAAGTGTGATTCTGCTAGGCAGATGGGCTGTTCCAATGTCATTTCAGGCTCATCAAGCTCGTTCCGTTCCAATGTCATTTCAGACTCATCAAGCCTGCTCTGCCCCTGTCTCATCTCAATCTCATCCAGCCCGTTCTGCTCAAGTGTGATTCTGCTAGGCAGATGGGAGGGAGCTTGTTTGAGAAACCGGTCCGAATGGCAATCCCATATGAGGGGGCAAAAGCCCATCTTGTTGCAAGGCCTTTTTCACACAATGAAAAGTGAGGGATTATTTCTGGAAGATGGGGAGATAATCTGCAGGAACCGAAAGGGCCAAAATCGCAATCGAGGTGGCATAGACGGGGCCAGCTTCGAGATAGCCTGCCTTCGACCAACTTCCATCCGAGGATTGCATTTGCAGGAATTTCTTCTTAATCATCGCGTAATAATCTTCCCAATCTTTGCCGCCGACCTGATACATCGCATGGCAGGCATAATAGTGACCGTACCAAAAATGTTCGCGGGGGTTTTCCATGACCCGTTTCAGATAATCGACCGATTTGCCCACATCCTTATCGTATTTGCCCGTCAGCTTGACCACACAAATACCCGCAGCGGTTCGAGCAAAACCGGGCGCCCGATTTCCGGGTTGATAGGTGTATCCACCTGAAGGATGATCGTAGCAGGAGTTGATATATTCAAGGGCTTTTTCCATCGTCTTATTCGGGACGTGCAAGCCACTATCTTTGGCTCCGCGCAATGCCATCACTTGCATGATCGTCACAGAAATATCCGAGCCGGTCGGTTGCGGATCGTACCGCCAACCACCATCGGGGCTTTGGCTTTTGACAATCAAATCAACCGCCCGTTTGAGGACCTTTTTCACTTCGTCATCACCGGTCATGCCAAACAATTGCGTCAAGGCCAAGGTCGCCATGCCATGACAATACATATTCCCATACCGAGACCCGATGAGGTAGCCATCGGTTTCCCGAGCCGAGGCCAATAGGAACCGTGCTCCCTTCGCTACTTCGGGGCCGTACTTCCCTTGATTCGGAACATGCCCCTGAGACATAAACGCCATCAAGGCAAAGCCGGTGATCGCAGTATTGTTGGGGTAGCGGGCATCTCCCCATGAGCCATCTTTGTTCTGTTGTCCCGCTAGCCATTCCAGAGCTTTCGCAGTGGCTTTTTTCACATCATCATCAATCTGACCTCTTTTTTTATCTTGTGCAAACACCGAGGCCGAGAAAAACAATGCAATCAGAATGGCAGACACGTTTTTCATAGGTAGGATTCCCCTTGGGATTATTATTAGTTTAACACGAGGAACCATTTCAGGGAACGGCACTAGTACGGAATTTACACAATTCAACGCGAATGACGAAGTGCCCAAATCCCGACCCGCTGATCGACAACCACAGGGAACGCCGTCGAAAGGGAATAGACACAATTCCAGAAACCCTTTTCCCAATCCCGATTAGCTAAGTGCCCGAAGTAAGCCGGCCGCCTTGTGGAGGGTTTCTTCGTACTCTTGGGCGGGTTGCGAATCGGCGACAATCCCCCCCCCTACGGGAAAAGCCAAGGCAGCCCCCTGTTGAGTGAATGTCCGAATCAGAATGTTGGTATCCATCGACTGATCGAATCCGACATAGCCCAACGATCCACAATACGCCCCACGGTGGGTCGGCTCCAACTCGGAAATAATTTCCATGGAACGAACCTTGGGGGCACCCGTTACGCTCCCCCCTGGAAAAGCGCCTCGCAACAAGCTCAAAGGAGAACGATTCGGCAACAGGGTTCCTTGCACTTCCGACACCATGTGATGAACAAATTGGAAGGTTTCTAATTCACAAAGTTTCGTGACCTTCACCGTGCCATAGCGACAACTTTTGCCGAGATCGTTCCGGAGTAAATCGACGATCATCACATTCTCTGCCCGATCCTTCGGCGAGTGCAACAAATCATGAATTCGCCGCCGATCCTCTTCGGGGTCTTCTGCTTTGCGACGGGTCCCTTTGATTGGGCGGGTCGAAACATGGCCTTTTCGGACTTCCAAAAATCGTTCGGGCGAGGCCGAGAGAATTTGCGTAGTCCCCATATCGAAAAATCCAGCAAAGGGGGCCGGATTCACTTGGCGGAGTCGCTGATACAGGTCAAACGGCTTTTGTTTCGTTTCGGAAACCAATCGTTGTGAAAGGTTGACCTGAAAGCAATCGCCGGCATGAATATAGTCGATGGCGCGTTGAACGGCCTGTTGATAACCAAACGAATCAAAATTACTAAATACGTTGTTATGTCCCATTAGGGGATAACGAGGAACCGCTCCCCAATCGAATTCACCCACGAACTCACCCCGTTGGCTTTCAAATCGGGGGGGGGCTGCGATCACTTCCAAAACATATTGCAGGCGATCTTGTGCCCGCTTTTGCTGTTCCAATTCGGTCACTGCTGGGTAACCTGTTGAGACCAGCCACATCTTCTTTTGTTGATGATCCCAAGAAAGAACCCAATCGTAAATTCCCAAGGCCCAATCGGGGGTAGAAAAATCCCGATATTTTGGCCTCGGGAGCTTCTCAATCGCATGAACTAAATCGTAGCTCCATAAACCCGCTACCCCCCCTTGAAAGGGAGGTAAATCCGGTAGGGTTTCGCAGGGGAAATTCTTGTGCGCCGGCAGATCAAAGGGATTCTGTTGCGATTCTCCTACCCGACCACAATACCATTCCACCGGTGCAAAGGACAAATAAGAGTACCGGCCCCGTTCGGGGTGAAAGATCGCACTATCGAAAAAAATCAATCGGGGGGCGTTCCCCAATTGGCTAGCGAGTTCAATGGGATCGCAATAGGGAAGTTCCAAAAAAACAGGTACAAACGTCATGCTACCATAATAGGAGATGGCAAATCGAATTTCTTGGCTTGTTTTTTCATAGGCTCCCTTTCCAAATTAGGAAACTCCCATAAATTCTCGTTGGAACGACAAACTATCCTTTTGGAGAAAAAATGCGTACTATTGCAATCACCTTGCTCGCGGGCCTTATTGCTTTTAGCTCGGCCATCTCTCAGGACGAGGCCAAGAAGATTGTGGGCACTTGGCAAGTCAGCAAATCGGATGATGCCCCTCAGGGTGCCTCCATCACCTTTACCGACAAGGGCAAGTTGACCATCTCTATCAAGGCCGAGGGCAAAGAGTTCAATGTGAACGGCTCTTATGAATTGAAAGGGAAAAAACTCTTGACGAAAATTGAGTTCAACGGGAAAGAAAAGTCCGACGAACTGGAGATCACCGAGTTGACCGACGACAAACTCGTGACCAAAGATTCCAAAGGGAAAATCGACGAATTCAAGAAGGTCAAAGAAAAGAAATAATCTTTCCTCCTTCAACGAAGAACCCCCTGTTCGCCCTGCTTCACTTCAATCAATAAATACACCCATCTCGCTTATCGCTCGTATCGCCTGCCTCTGCCGGAAATCATTTTTGGGGAATCCCCTCATCGCTCAAAAGGCGATTTCATAGCTGAGCTTTTCCAACCGGTCCGCCACGGTTTGCCGTAGTTTCTCGATCTCCGAGCGAAGAGCGGCTTCTTGCTTATTGAGTTCTTCGAGCCGATCTTCTTGTTGATTCAAGGTCCGAACGAACCTTTCCCGAAGCTCCTTTTCCGAAGCCCGATCCCCTAACGAATTGAGATTGCCTCGGATTCGGGCCTGTTCGTTGTGGATTTTTGCTCGTTCCGATTCTCCTTGATTCAACCCGTTTTCCAAATCGGCAATTTGGCCCCGTATCCTCAACAATTCGCCAATCTGTTTTGCAGTCTGTTCGTCCACATACTTGGCTTGAATCCATGCAGCAAGTTGCTCGCTGTTGGCATTCATCAGCGTGTAGGTGTGGCTGTCGAGTCGGCGTTCGATCACCTCGAATTGAGTGGCACCCACCGGCAAATTCAACTCGAAACGCCAATAAGAATCGGTAATTTCCTTCGGTTTCGGGACTCGCTCACTGAGTTTCCATTCTTCCGAGGGACGGGGATGATCGATGAAGAGAATTTGGGGTTTCTCTCCTTTATTCTCGATCTGATAGGTGGTGATACGTTCATGATACCGTTGGGTGACCAAATTCCCGCGTTGAAGGAAGACCTTCGACACCTCATCATAACGGTTGCGGTTGGCATCCCGCACGCGCACACTCAACTCGACGGCGTAGGCCACTAAGGTTTGATCTTTTGGTTTTAAGGTGTTGAGCATGGCTTCACCGACGTAGCTTCCCTGATCCAGAACCGTGACGGGTCCCCCTTCGAGGGTCAGCCTCGTTGTGTTCAGAAATTATACACAACGCACGGGGTTCTGCTCCCGGGCTGCCTTTTGATTCCGTGGGACATTCCGACCCGAAAACGGGTTCAGCACGATCGGAAAAAAGGCCGACGTGTGGAGGCGGCAT
>CAZFDX010000134.1:0-2201 GCA_964518325.1 uncultured Alcaligenaceae bacterium
GCCAGCGCAATCTATTATGGTCAAGAGGATAGGTCAGAACATCTGACCGAAACCATTATCCTACTTGACGTTATATCACTATTCGCTACTAAAGCCCGCGCAAACTATCCCACTAATGGACCTTGCGCTGTCTTGTCTCAAGTCAATGTTATAATGTTTAACAAAAGCAGGATCATATGTCAACGAAATTATCCCAATTTTCTAAGTTGTGTAATCTTGTAATGTGTACCGGTGTTGTGGCGTCTTGGGAAGGTGGATTATCCGAAAGGTGGATTATTCGGAGAAGGATGCAGGGAAAGCTAGGGGATTTGTTCGTTGTTGTCTATTTGATTTCAAAATCACTTACAAGGGGTCGGCCTGAGGGGTTGGTTAACTTGATTGTGAAAGGTTTTTCTGCGACATTGGAACCGATGAAAACTCCGCTGACGGAATCGGCTTTGATTTCGGTCAATTTGTACTCGTAGAAATCGCCTTTCATCGATCGTAATTTCACTTGGGCAAAACCCACATCGTAGCTTAGACCTTTTGCTTTTTGATCATCGGTGGGGGGGGCGAGTTTGACCTTGTACGTTTCATCGGCCAAGGCTAGAGAAAAACGTAAATCTCCTCCTAAAAGATTATCCAAAAAGGCTTGGGCACATTCCGAGGCAGCTACGGTGTTTTCGCTTGTCATAGGGGGGTTCGCAAGAAACCGTTCTGTTTTACATAAGAGAGAAACTTTATAGCCCCCCCCCTCTTTGGTTGCCCATAGTGCAAAGGCGCCGACGTTCTTATCCTTTTCGATTCGACCATGATAGTAGAAGGTCTCTCCCGATTGTGGCTCGCGGTTGATGGTGAATTTCGCACCTTCAAAATGCTTTTTGAGCCATGCTTCGGTTTCGGGATCGCTGTAGCCTGCCTTTCGTTCTTCTTCGGTGATGGGAGTCCCCACCCATTTTTTGAAGGAAACACTAAAGTCGCTGGCTTTGGCCTTTCCTTCGCTTAAATCTTTTAGCACTTGGTCGGTAAAATTACGGGCTTGTTTGGCCCCATCTACCGAGGTTGTACCTGAGGGACCTCCTCCGGTGGTTGAGGTGGGTTGCCCTTTGTTTTTGGTTGGGTTGTCGGTCTTTTTTTCGGAAGATTTTTTATCGCAACCGGTGACGATCACAAGCCCCAATAAAGCCCATCCTAAAAAGGCGCATCGATATTGCATGTCGGAATCTCTCAGTCGTTCTCTCAGGTTGAATGGTGAAAATTATTATTGACCTTTGGCCGCAGCCACCACCATTTGGGCGGCTTCGGTAAGGCCTGCTGCCGAGCGAATCATGGGCAACTCGGCTTTGACACTTTCGAGAATTTGACGAGCCTTATCGGAATTGGTTCCCTCAAGTCGAACCACCACGGGAACTTTGAAGCCCACTTCGCGGCCCGCTTTCACGAGGGCTTCGGCAATCAGGTCGCATTTGGCAATCCCACCGAAGATGTTGACCAAGATGCCTTTGACGTTGGGATCGGCAAGGATAATGCGGAAGGCTTCGATGGCGGCTTCTGCGGTCACCCCCCCCCCGACATCGAGGAAGTTGGCCGGTTCCCCACCGTAGTACTTGATGATGTCCATCGTACCCATGGCCAAGCCGGCGCCGTTCACCAAACAGCCGATATTCCCACTCAGTTGAATAAAGTTCAAATTGGCTTTGGCGGCACGGATTTCCACGGGATTTTCTTCGGCGTAGTCGCGCAGTTCGGCCAACTCGGGATGTCGGAAACTGGCATTATCGTCGAAGTCGAATTTTGCATCCAGCGCGACCACGTCACCGGTTTTGGTAATGGCCAAGGGGTTGATTTCGGCCAAGCTGGCATCTTTTTCCAAATAGACCTTTGCCAGCGCCATGATGATCTTTTCGGCCTTGGCGGCTTGCTCTCCGGTGAAACCTAATTCAAAGACCAACCGTCGTGCTTGAAAAGGGAGCAAGCCCGATTCGGGGGTAAAGGGAACCTTGAGAATTTTTTCGGGATGTTTATGGGCGACTTCTTCAATATCCATTCCCCCCTCGGCGGAGGCCATCAACACAGGGGCGCCGATCGCCCGATCCAGCACGATTCCCACATAAAATTCCTTGGCCGGTTCGGCGTCCGCTTGGATGATGAGTCGGCTAATGGGTTGGCCTTCGGGACCGGTTTGTTTGGTCACCAAGGGATGGGAAAGCATGGCTTGAACG
>CAZFDX010000135.1:0-3454 GCA_964518325.1 uncultured Alcaligenaceae bacterium
TTTTCTTTGTGGGTTGCGTTCGTCGGTTTGGACGTGAATTCATTCTCTTTCAATCTCCGTTTCCCTCGAGTGAAAACATCGTGCTGTCATGTGTTTTGTCGTGCTTAGGTGGATTCGTCATGAACGAAGGTACGTGGGCAGCAATACCACCGTTTATTCCCCGGGAGGTTCTTTTTGCCAGTCCGGAAAAAACATCTCCGACCCTTTAACCAGACGGCAAATAGCTCGCTTACTTGGCCGCAGATAATAAAAACGTTCTTCCAGTTTGGGTAGGAGATGTCGGGCAGAACAACGCCGTCGCGGTTACCAACGATCCCAAGCGAGGCATTCGCCAATACTTTTGGGCCTACGATAGCAAGCATCTGATGTATCTGCAAGATGCCGACGGCGATGAAAATTTCCACGTCTACGCCGTCGATGTGACCACCAAGAAAACCCGCGATTTGACCCCCTTCAAGGGAGTGCGTGCCCAAGGGGTAGAACTCGATGAAAACTTCCCAACCAAGATGCTCGTTTCTCTCAACAAGCGAAACAAAGCGCTTTTTGACGCTCACGAGATCGATATCGTCAGCGGGGAAGAAAAACTAGTGGCTGAAAATCCCGGCGCGGTCCTTGGTTGGGTCATCGATGCGAAATTTATCGTGCGAGGTGCCTCGGCGATTACACCAGAAGGGGGATTTGAAGTTCTCGTGCGGGATGATGCCAGCAAGCCTTGGCGGAAAGTGGCCTCGGCTGAAAATGGGGAACAACTCTCGGCAGTGGGGTTTGGCCCTTCCGATAACGAGATTTATTTGTTGAGCAACCACAAAGCCAACGCGACCCGTTTGCTGAAGCTGAATGTTTCCACCAAAGAAGAAACAGTCATCGCGGAAGATAAGCAATACGATGTGAGCGGGCTGTTGGCCAATCCGAAGAAAAGGACCATTTTGGCGGCCGCATTCACCCGAGCACGGACCGAATGGAAAGTTTTAGATGAGTCCGTCGCTGCCGATTTCAAATATCTCAGCGAGTATCATGCAGGTGATTTTACCATTGTGAGCCGAACCCTTGATGATAAAACGTGGCTCGTGAGTTACTCCGTCGATGTAGGCCCTACCACCTTTCATGTGTACGATCGTTCCAATAAAAAGGCCACCTTGCTGTTCAGCACGAATAGCAAACTCGAAAAACTCACCTTGGCCAAGATGGAACCCATCGAATTCAAAGCGAAAGATGGTTTAACGATTCATGGCTATTTAACCAAACCCGTTGGGATCGAAGCCAAAAATTTACCGACGGTGCTGCTCGTTCACGGTGGTCCTTGGGCACGCGATATTTGGGGCTTTAATCCTACCGTGCAATGGTTGGCGAACCGAGGCTATGCCGTGTTGCAATTGAATTTCCGCGGTTCAACCGGTTACGGCAAGGATTTTCTCAATGCAGGGAACAAAGAATGGGCCGGAAAAATGCACCAAGACCTTTTGGATGGGGTCGATTTCGTTGTGAAACAAGGGATCAGCGACCCCAAGCGAATTGCCATCATGGGGGGAAGCTACGGCGGATATGCCACCTTAGTCGGCTTGGCCTTTACCCCCGACGTCTTTGCCTGCGGGGTCGATATTGTGGGACCAAGCAATATCATTTCGTTGCTCAACACCATTCCCCCTTATTGGGCACCCATGAAAGCGATGTTCAACACTCGCGTCGGGGACCTTTCTAAAGATGCCGAAATGCTCAAAGAACGATCCCCATTATTCAAGGCCCATGCCATCACGAAACCCCTGCTGATTGGTCAAGGGAAAAACGATCCCCGCGTGAAGCAAGCCGAAAGTGATCAGATCGTCGAGGAAATGCGGAAGAACAAAAAAGAGGTGACCTACATCGTTTATCCCGATGAAGGTCACGGCTTTGCCCGTCCCGAAAACCGAATGCACTTCAACGCGATGACCGAAGAATTTCTGGCAAAGCACCTCGGCGGTCGGAAAGAACCTTTCGTTGAAATCAAAGGGCATACTGGGGAACTCAAGTAAGAATTGCCGCGAACGAGCCTACGAAGGAAGCGATTCACCCTTGAGCGGCCTCCCTTCCTGAGATACTCGCCTAACAAAAGTTCACCGAATCACCTGATTCTTTGCCACAAGGAATTAGGAGGATGTGCCTCTTTCCAGAAAAATCAACGGGATGCCTCTTCCAAAAAAATCAACGGGATGCCTATCCTAGAAACACAGGGGATCGCACTTCGGTCAGATGGATGAATCGGTGACGGCAGGAATCACAATGTGACCATTCCCCTGCCTCCGAGGGGGGGGGCGATTCATTCCTAGGGTCGTTTCTCAAGCGGCGTGTAGGTCACATTCTGCTTGCCAATGTAGGGGGCATCGGGTCGATAAATTCGATTGTTCTGCAGTTGCTCGAACCAATGGGCTAACCAACCCGAAACCCGTGCAATCGCAAAGATCGGGGTGAACAGATCGGTCGGAATTTTCAAAGCCGAGTAGACCACACCCGAATAAAAATCCACATTGGGGAAAACGCCTTTTGGTCCATAAATCGGCAGGCAGGCTTTTTCTAATTCGACCGCCACATCATACAAAATCGGACGGGTCGATTCGGCAAAAACCCGTTCGGCTAAATCTTGCAAAACAGTCGCTCGAGGGTCTTTCACCTTGTACACGCGGTGACCTAATCCCATCACTTTGAAAGACGGGTTCCAGGCTCGCTTTTGCTCCAACCATGCTTGCACACGGTCCGGCGAACCAATCTCCTTCAATTGCTCTAAAACTTCCTCATTGGCTCCCCCATGCAACGGCCCCGAAAGGCTTCCGATGGCCGCCGCGATCACCTGATAGGGATTCGCCAAGGACGAGCCTGCGACCCGTGCCGTAAAGGTCGAGGCATTCATATGATGCTCGGCATGAAGAATCAAACAGGCATCAATCACCTTACGAACCGAGGCGCTTGGTTCTTTCCCAAAGAGCATATAGTAAAAGTTGGCCGCATGATCTAAATCGGGGTGTGGCTCGATCGGCATTTCTCCGGAACGCAAACGAGCAAACGCTGCTACCAATGTTGGCATCGAAGCGATAATCCGCAAACTCGCTTCCCAATTCGCTGCAGTATCCGAGACGTTCCGCGAAGGATAAAACAACCCCAAGGCCGCCACCGAGGCTTGTAAGGCATCCATCGGATGCCCCGATTCTGGGAAGTTTTTCAGAACTTCCAATAGCCGATAATGCACCTTCCGACGAGAACGCAAATCAAAATGCAAATACGCGAGTTCCATTTGGGTGGGTAAATACCCTTTGAGCAACAGCCACGAGGGTGCTTCAAACGAACTCTCCCGCGCTCGAACTCGAACGGGAATACCCCGACAGAACAACGTTGCAGTGTCGCCATCAATAGCACTGCTGGCGGCATTGGGGGCGGGGACATGGTCAAGACCGTACGGTCTGTCAGTTTGGCTCATCAACCGCGT
>CAZFDX010000136.1:0-3522 GCA_964518325.1 uncultured Alcaligenaceae bacterium
GTATTACCAAGCGTTTGCCTCGTGGATCAAGCCCGACGGGGGTTCGGAATTGTGTATCGTCATTGGCTCGAAACTCGACGATGATAACCTTGGTTCGGTGGCAGAACTCACCCCGCAATTGCGCGATGCGTTGACGGAACCTTTATCGATTGTGATTGATGTGGCGGAACGACAACGACTTGGCGTTAAAGGAGTCGGGGATTATGCCGAAATCAATCGGGTTCGGGTGAGAATCGTCGGGGAAGTCAAGGGACTCAAAAGCCTCGCAGGCCCGTATATCTTTTGCTCTCGCCCCACGGCAGCGTTACTGCTGCGGAACATGACCCCCAGCGAGCATAGCACTTATCTTTTGGTGAAATGTCACGACCCGAAAGATGCGAATGCTGTGGTCGCGGACCTGCAAGAAGAATTTAAGCATCGGAACGATATGTCGGTCTTTACCACCGGTAAGTTTTCGATCCGTTCCCGCTTGCATTGGTTAACCAAAACTCGGGGGGGAATCGCCCTTGGTTATACCGCCCTGTTAGGATTGTTGGTCGGTGCAGTGGTCACGGCGCAAACGCTGTATGCGGCCACCGTGGCCTCGGCGAAGGAATTTGCCATCCTGTTAGCGATGGGGATTCCCCGTATCCGGATCACAATCACGGTGATCGTCCAATCGTTTTGGGTGGGGTTAATCGGAACATTGGTTTCCTACCCTGTGGTTTGGTTGTTGGCGAAGGCAGGCCGACTGATTGAAATGACCATCCCCCTGCCGCTTGAGTTATTGGGAGTGACAGGGGTGATTACAATGGTTATGGCGATGATAGCAGGGATAGTGGCGTTACGATCGGTCCGCCAAATCGAACCGATGCAATTGTTACGTTAAGAATTTTTTTCAAGGTTGCGGAAGCAAAAGGGATGTCCATCGACGACGATTTACCGGCACTGCGAGGGGTGAACCTAAGCCGATCCTTCACGGATGGGGGGAAATCCCGTAGCGTTCTTGAAGATGTCTCGATTGACCTGCCCGCCGGACAATTAGCCCTATTAATGGGGCCTAGCGGTTCGGGAAAATCGACCCTTTTGGCCGTCCTTTCGGGTTTGCTCTCCCCTGATTCGGGCAAAGTTTTGGCGCGGGAAGAAAAAAATTGGGTCGATTTATGGCAGCTTTCTCCGAAGGCTCGGGAAGAATTTCGCCTGAGAAACTGCGGATTTATTTTTCAGGGCTATAATTTATTTCCAGCCCTGACCGCAAGACAGCAACTTGAAATCGTTCTCAGGTGGGGTTACGGAGTTTCCGGAAGAGAAGCACGCCAAAAAGCCGATAATATGTTAGCGCTTCTCGGATTGGCCGGCTTGGAGAATAAAAAGCCCAGCCAACTCTCGGGAGGGGAAAAACAACGGGTCGCAATCGGGCGAGCATTAATCAAGAAACCACGATTTTGCTTCGCAGATGAACCGACCAGCGCCCTCGATTGGGCCAGCGGAGAAAAGGTGATTGAATTACTTCGCCAAGCAGCACACGAACAGAATGCTACAATTATTGTAGTATCACACGATGAACGAATCCTTCCTTATGTGGACGTTCACTATCATCTAAAAGACGGACAATTAACCGAAACGGCGATCCCCACGCTGGGGAATCCGCCCTTGTCTTGGGAGTCGAATTTATGACGCGGGGCCGCATCATTACCGTTCTGTTCCTCATCATCGGGGTCGGTGCGGCCGTGATTGCGCTCACGGCGGCCAGCGAAGCCAACCCCAAAAAATCCGACCCTTCCACTCCAGTCAAACCGGTCGAACGCAAATTAGTTTGCACCGGTAAAGTCGATACCGAACGCCCCCATTATTACGTTTTCCCAGATAGCGTTTTGGTTCCCAGTAAGGTTCTCAAAGTTCTGGTCAACGAAGGGGATGAAGTCGTCAAAGATCAACCCCTGCTGGAACTCGACAAACGATACCACGAAAAACAGGTAGAACTCGCCGAACAGCTGATCCATCAAGCCAAGGTGGAACTCGAAAAGGCCGAACGGGCACGCGAGCTTCATCCCCAAGAGGTCAAAGCCGCTACCGAAGCTGCCTTGGCGAAATATGCTCAGATCAATCCCTGCAAGACGGCCCTTTCCGAGGCCAAACGCTTGCGAAATATCGGCAGCGCCACCGATCTGGATGTGGCCACCGCAGAAGCCAAACTCGAAGCCGCCACCCGAGAATATGAAGCGGCTAAAATTCAGGCGGAAACCCTTTCTAAAAAACCGGTCGATCTGGCTGTGAATGCCGCCCAATTGGCGGTGGACTTTGCCACCAAGAAAAAAGAAGAAGCCGCACTGGCCATGAGCAAAATGGTCTGCCTTGCACCGGTCAACGGGAAAATCGCCCGCTGTAATGCCTTTGTGGGGATGATTTTTGGCCCACAAACGAAAGAGCCGGCCTTTGTGATTCATGAAAGTGGCCCCCTGATCGTTCGGGCCGAAGTGCAACAAGAATTTGCCTCACGCATTCCGGATAAGGCCACCTGCAAAATCGAAGATCAGGATGATGCGCGGGGGCAATGGACCGGACGGATTGTCCGCATTGCCGATTTCTTCGGGCCGCGACGACACACCGCTGGACCAGCTGAATTGATCCCCCTGAACGATGCTCGTGTTCTGGAAGTCATCATTCAAGTCGATACTCCCAAAGATGCCCCCAAAATTCGCATCGGCCAACAAGTCCGTATCGTCATCGCCACGGATTGATTTCGCTCCCAAAGCGTTATCGATTTCTCATTCATGAAGGGATAATCGATTTCTCATTCAAAGCGTTATCGATCTCCTTCGTGGGCTAATCGATATAATCTCCCTTTGTTCTAAAATCAATCCTCATCTCAATAGCGCATGGGGTTGAACACTCTCAGACTCTCAAGGATTAGCGAGTTCGATTTATGTTTGATCAGGTAGATGGAAATACCCCCCTTGCCTCGATGGGCAACATCACCCTTACCGTTAAGGATATGCTCAAAGCGTTACATCGGAGCCGTCGACTCGCGGGGATTATTCGACCTGTTTTCATGGAACATTTTCTCGTGGCCAAGGCCAAACAAGCAGGCATCAAGGTCACACCGGAAGAAATCCAGAAAATGGCGAACGATTTTCGCCGAAGTATGAATCTCACCAAGGCCGAGGACATGAATCGTTGGTTCCAAACGGAAGGGATCACTGCGGCCGATTTTGCCGAAGGAATTGAACGAGATTTACTCGTGAGCAAGTTGCGGCAGGCGATTACGGAACCGCAGCTTCAAGCGACATTCGAGGCTCAGGCCGATCGCTTTGCTCGGGTGCGTGTCTCTCGGATTGCCTTGGCCCATCAAGCCGATGCCGAAGAGTTGTATCGAAAACTGACGGTCGAAAAACTCCCGTTCGAGGAAGCCGCGAAGACCTACTCGCATGATAGCCATGCCAAAACAACCGGTGGAATGATCGGGCTACTCCGCCGCTGTGATTTCACCCCCGAAGTGGGACCGGCCGTTTTTGGCACCCCCATCGGTGAAGTTACCCATCG
>CAZFDX010000137.1:0-4593 GCA_964518325.1 uncultured Alcaligenaceae bacterium
TTGCATGAGCATTACTGAGTTGCCAGCATGATAGGAATTAAGTTGATGTATTCACGGGTTTCATGAGAAGTCTAATCACGGGCTTAATGTAAGGTCTATTCAGGGGTTTAATGAGAAGTCTCGCTTTTTGTAATCGGTGCAGCGCATTAAGACCGTATGCCCGATCGGCTCAACGGTGAATCGATACCCACTCTCAATTCTTTGTAGCAATCATCCCGAAAATAAAGACCAAATATCCACAAACAAGCAACGACATTAGGAAGCCGATCACCATACCAATAATCCCACAAATGTACCCTGCTTGAGTTGTTCCTCGGCCTGTGGGGTCCATGACTCCATTATTGATAGCGGCAAGGTCTTTTCGACCCATGAGAGTAGCGGGTATCGAAAACCCTAACCAAAAAGGCGCAAAACAACCAACCAATAAAGGAAGCACTAAACCGAGAATCCCGAAGGTTAAAATTAAGCCCCCACGATGGGGCACATAGCGTTGGGAAGAGCGTTTGTAATCATCGTAATCGTCCCGATCATCAACGTAACCTTTCGCTTTCTCAAAATTCTGTGGATCGCCCCAATCCCGATCGCGAGTTCGGGTACTCGGCGAATCCTCGAAGTTACGGTCATCGCGATTGGGTAAAGAGCTTTCCGACGCCTTAGCTTCTTCAAAAAGAGGCGATGCGGGACTAGTACGTTCGGTGATTGCCGGCAACAGCGAACGAAGTTCCGGAACTTCGTTCACGGTTTTCCAATCAGGCATTCCCTCGGTCCAAACCAAATCGGTGGCTTTGACTTTTCCAGATTGCAAAAGCTCCTTCAGTGAGTCTTGAGTAACAGGCCCCAGACGTTCTTCACCATCACTGTAGAACCATTCTGCCATGTGACTTCCTTTTTCCCGAGAGTGAGAATAATGGGAGGTTAAGGACCATTCTATAAGAATGGGGATTCGGAGGCTTTTACTTCTGTCGAACCCTAACAGGATGCCCCCAATGAATTAAGAAGAGCCGAATCGTTTCTTTATCCTTTCCGAACTCGATCGAGAAGTTGCGGTAACACTTGACCCGAAGGGCCATAAATCCCCACATCTACATAAAGAACCACATCGCTGGGGTTGAGGTTGATTTCAATAACCTCGGCAGGAGAAAGCCCTCGTAGAGAGCTACCACGTTGCTTAGCTAATTGCACGAGACCAGCAGCGGGATAAACAACCGCACTGGTGCCGATCACCAGAAACACATCGCACATCAGGGTTGCTTGGTAGGCTTGTTGCCAAATATCTTGTGGAAGACCTTCCCCGAACCAAACAATGTTGGGTCGTAGTCGCCCGCCACAGCGCTCACATTCTGGCTTTGTGCCCAAATCTTCGTAGCCCCGATCGGTAATCTCTGAGCAAGCGGTGCATTCGGTTCGATTCAACGCCCCATGAAGTTCCCAAACACGGGTATTACCGGCCCGTTGATGCAACCCATCGACATTTTGCGTGATTAAATCGAAACGGTACTGCCAAATTTTCTCCATCTCGGCCAAGGCATAATGGCCCGGATTCGGTTGCACTTTGGCAACATTGACTCGGCGGGCATTATAAAAGGTCCAAACTAAATCGGGATTGCGGCGCCAACCTTCGGGAGAAGCGACATCTTCGATTCGATGCCCTTCCCATAACCCATCGGAAGCACGAAAAGTTGGCACGCCACTTTCTGCGGAGACCCCCGCTCCTGTGAGGACGGCCACTCGGTTGGCCTTGCGAAGAAGTTCTGCGGCCTTTTCTATGTAGGGTGTTAGATTCATTGGTTTGGTTCTCCTCGGTTGATTGTAAATTCTAATAATTTCTCTTTCCTTTATTCGACTCATTCGGTTATCATCAATTCACGCCCCCTATTGTGAGCTATTAGGATACCCACCATGAGATTCTCCCTCCTTCTTGTTTCAACACTCTTCGTGAGTGTCTCTCCAAGTTTTGCTTACATCGAAGCGCCCCATTCGCTGGGGAAATGTGTGAAGACCGCGACCAATATCGTTTACATGGAAGTGGTACGGGTCAACAATGAAAAGAACCTGATTATCTACAAAAAAATTGCGGACCTAAAAGGGAAACACAACGGCGACGAGATCAAGCACAATATCGGCAAAAAAGGTTTTCATGAACGGGAATGGAAAAATATCATGGCTTGGGCCGAAGTCGGTAAGAAAGCCATTTTCATGTACAACAACGAAGGGAGCGAAACCTGTATCGATAAATACTGGTATCAGGCCTACAAGGAAGGGGAATGGTGGGGCATGTCCCATGCCGAGCCGTTCTTGCTCCGGACCTTTTATGGCGACCCCGCGAAATTGGCCGAACTCATCCCCCGAATGCTCAAAGGAGAAGAGGTCATTGTTCCCTGTTTAGCCGATGGGAATAAAGAGCAAATGCATTTGCGAAAAGGCAAAGTGCAACGCATGCGCGCCAGCCTGAAGAAAGAAGAGTATGATCCTAAGCGGGATTTTGTGGGTTGGGGTGCCGGTGAGGATAGCGATGAACCCGAATTCAAAACCGTTACAGTGTTAGCTGCCGGTGCCAAAGATTGGCGTTTTCTGCCCGTTCCTCCGAAGGGACTGAATAAGTGGATGGCCCCCGATTTTGACGATAGCAAATGGACCAGAGGTAAAGCCCCCATCGGCTACGGCGAAGATGAGATCAAACAGCGGGGCGGAACAGAGATTAAAGAGAAGGGGGTCGATTTCTATTTCCGTCGCGAGTTTGAACTACCGGCCGAGTTATTGAAAACAGGGAACATCATAAATCTGATGGTGGCCAGCGATGATAGCGCAACGGTTTGGATTAACGGCGAACTCGCAGACAAAGACCCCGAAGCCGATCACGAGTTTGCTTATTGGAATCGCGATGTGGAATTGCCCCTGAAACTCTTTAAGCCGGGCAAGAATATCGTGGCAGTTCAAGTGAAGAATCAACCCTCTAGCTCAGACCTGTATCTCGACATGGAAATTTTGGTGCAAATTCCCCTCCCGAAACCACCCAAGAAAAAAGATACGGTGGCGGTAGCCCCCAAAGACCCGAAAAATCCCAGCACCTCCACGACACCCGTTGTGCCGAAAGACGACCCGCGCGATCCGAACGCGATGATGGTCGATACGAAGAACAAAACCATTATCTTGAACGGGGTGGTTGCACCACGAAAATTACCCCATTTGGATCAGATTTACCCGATCGAGGTGATCGGGACTTATGCTAGTCCGCGTGGTCAAAAGGCCCATGAAACCGTCGTGAATTTCAAGGGCATCAAACCTAGTGAACTCGCCAAGGCTTTGACCGATTTGGGATTGAAACCTGGTAAGCCTGCCTATGGTGAAGGGAAAGAAGCCCAAGGCCCCGAAGTGAAAGTGTATCTCGAAATCAAACAGGCCGACGGCAAAGATAAACGCTTCCCGATTGAAGAATGTCTGATCCATAATAAGACCGGAAAGAAAATGCCCCCGCTCAAATGGGTTTTCACCGGCAGTGCCCTGAAACAGCCCGATCCGGAAAAAGAGGAAACGGTTTATGGGGCCGACCTAACGGGTACCTTTTTAGCGTTGTTCCCCGTGACGGCCGATACCGTCCTACAAACCACAATGACGATGAAAGATGAACCAAACTGGAAATTAGAGATCGATCCCAAAATTATTCCGAAAGAAGGGACCGCCATCAAATTAGTGATTGTGGTTCCTTGATTTTGTGCCGGTTGTTTTTCTTCTTTGAAGCGGCCCTTTGAACCATATCGTTTGAGTATCCCATTTGGATTATCGTTCTGAGTGATATATCTGGAATATCTTTCTGAAGCGGCCGTTTAAACCATATCGTTTGAATCTCCCTTTTGAACACCGGTTTTTGAACATCCGTTGCGTGAAGGGAGCTTCACTCGATGGCCCTTATTCCTGAGCGATTTTCAATATCCACAACGGTTTCTTGAGAGTCTTTTCCCTATTTTGTGTACTTTACCAAACTGCCCTGAGTATTTGATTTCGGCGGTAAAATCAGAATGAACGATTTAAGCGATGAGCTTGCGAGAACCTTCCAGAGAAATCGAACTCCTTGCGGTTCGGTTTGCACCCCGAGACAATCAGCATCCGATGAATCCACTATCGAATTTACTTCACACTCTGAAACAAGGACTGCTCGTGACTGCAAGGATCATGCTCATCACTGGGATTGCCACCCTCATAGCGGGCTGTCAAACTTTTGCAGGCCCTCTTTCGGATGGCCCCGCCAAGGATATTAACAAGCTCAATTGTTCGCTAAAGGGTCATGTTTACGATTTTAGTTTTAATCATGGTAAAGATAATCGCATCTACTCGGAATGCCTCGAACTCAAGAGGGATTTATACGTTTACACACCGCCCAAATACGATCCCAAAGAACGATATCCTCTGGTGATTTGGATGCATGGCTACGCCCAAGATGAAAAGTCCTTTTTGGAAATCATCGACAAATTCGATAAAGCCATTGCCGAGGGGATGTTCCCCAAAGCCGTGATTGCTGCCCCTGATGGTAGCCCCCAAGGTCGAGCTTCCTTCTTCGATCCGGGAACGCTCTTTCTGAATAGTCCGTTGGGGCGG
>CAZFDX010000138.1:0-4115 GCA_964518325.1 uncultured Alcaligenaceae bacterium
CCCCGAGGATATTGTGCCCCACCCAAGAGCGAACCCGCAGGTTCCGTGCAGCAAATAAAGGTGCAAGGGCCGATTTCAGCAGCGTTTCACCGGTTTTGCCATCCTTCCCCGCCAGCGGAACTTTGTGCTGTTGCGCCAAAAGTTCGAGAGCCGGTATGGAAGCCCCCAGAGAAGGGGTAAAATTCACATAAGGGCAACCCGATTGAATGGCAGCTAGTGCATAAATCGAACTCGGCGGCAGGCAGGGTTCGGTGAGGGAGTTCAGCAGTGCGCTGGGAGATTGATGACGTTCGTCTAAGGGATAAATGGGTTCGGTAGAAGCGACATTCACAACCACAACGCGATCGAGTCCATGAACCTTTTTGAAGTTTTGCAGATGCTCGCAGACTTGGGCTACAGCATTTTTGGGATTTTGACAGAGAACGATGTGGTTGTTTTCGCCCGTGTAAGTCGAGGATTCGTTGATCCAAATTCCCGGTTGAACATTTTTGGAGAATTGGTCGAGATCGTTTTTCACCCCTTGAAGTAAGGCATAGCCAAATACCCCCGAGCGTTCCATTAACCCCGTGGCCGATTCGTAGAACGAACCTGCCCGAACATCATGTCCCCCGATCACCCATTCATGAGGTTCGACTAAATCGAGATTTTGAAATAATGGTTTCGCGGTCACCATGCCGAGGGGTTGGGCTAACCCTCGGCAAAGGCTCGTCAGACCTACCGTAACGGTGGTCCCTACGCCGCCAAAGGCACCGATCAACCATAAACCAACTTTTCGATTTGTCATAAGAGTTTGGAGGGTCCCACTGGGCAGGGTTTGGTCACAATTCAAATTCGAGCAAGATTCAACCTATTTCTAGTTTGCTCGTCCTATCGAGACTACCTCGATGGTGGGTATTTGCTTTCAGTTCTTGGAAGGAGAGGGATGGACTCACCTCGACCTTTCACCTGAAGAGTCGCTTTCTATTATTCTCGATTTTTGATTTGAGAAGTCAAGATAAAGGTTCTTTGCCTATGAATCCCGTATCCCGAAATCCCGAATCCGGAAATCGCAAAATCCCGAATCCCTAACCTTTGCATTTGTGCTGCGGAACCGCACGAAAAGGAAGCCTGCTCCATCCGATTTTGGATCGTGTCAACATGTCAACATGTCAACATGTCAACGCGTCAAACTTTGCGGAACAACATACATCTTAATGCTAAGATAGAGTCCTTATCGGATAAGCGGAATCTCATCTGTGGAGAAACACACATAACCATAACGACGCACAAACGGACCGCTGCGTTGCGGTCCCAAACCCTGCGGAATCTGATCTTGGAGCAACCCTCGGAGAATATATGAAAAATCCCGAGGAACCTTCTCGTTTTCGAGATGTCTATTCACTCACATAAGCCATCGTAACTAACAGAAAGGCCTTGTAAACTGGCAAGGTGAAGAACAGAATCCCCAAGAACATGGGTAAGTCGTATGATGAGGGGATAAAAATCTTTGGAGAATTGGGATTATGTTGGATGCTGCGTACATTCGTGATCATGCCGAAGCGGTGAAACAAAATTGTAAGAATCGCGGGGCTTTACATGCAGAAGTCGATCGAGTGATTGAGCTAGATCAGAAAAGGAAATTGCTCGCCGGTGAAACGCAGACCCTTCAAAAACAAGCGAATGATACTGCCAAAGCAGTGGGTCCGGAGAAAGACCCCGCTAAAAAACAAGAATTGATTGCGTTGGGTAAATCGCTTCGGGAACAAGTGGCCCTGAAAGAGAAAGAATATCATCAGGTCGAAGCCGAATTGCACGCAGCGTTGTTGACCATTCCGAATATGACCCATCCCGATGCCCCTGTTGGCAGCACGCCGGCCGATAATAAGGTCATCAAAAAATCAGGCACCCCAAGGACGTTTGATTTCATCCCGAAAGATCATGTTCAATTAGCCGAGGAATTAGATTTGGTCGATTTCGAGGCAGGGGCATCGGTCACGGGGAACAAATTTTACTTTCTCAAAAATGAGGCGGTGCTGCTTGAGTTAGCCCTTATCCAATTCACCATGCAAAAATTGGTCTCGAAAGGCTATACCCCGATCATCACACCGGATTTAGCGCGCGTGGAAGTGTTGGAAGGGATCGGCTTTATGCCCCGCGATCCGAACCCCGAGACACGGCAGGTTTATACCATTGCCGATACCGATTTGTGCCTCATTGCCACGGCCGAAATCACCTTGGGTGGCATGTTCCGCGACCAAATTCTCGATGAAGCCAAACTCCCCTTGAAGTATGTGGGGCTCAGTCATTGTTTCCGAACCGAAGCCGGTGCCCCTGGACGAGATACCAAGGGGTTATACCGAGTCCATCAATTCACCAAAGTCGAAATGTTCGCCTTTTGCACGCCCGAACAATCGGAACAAATCCATTTAGAGATTCTGGCGATTGAGGAAGAAATCTTCCAAGAATTAGGTTTGCCGTACCATGTGTTGGATACCTGTACGGGAGACCTCGGCGGCCCTGCCTACCGCAAGTACGACCTCGAAGCGTGGATGCCTTTTCGTGGAGAAATTGATCCGGCCACGGGGCGCCCCAAAGGGGATTACGGCGAAGTTACCAGTACATCGAATTGCACCGATTTTCAGGCACGCCGACTCAATATCCGGACCAAGCAAGCAGGGCAAAAAGGAACACGCTTTGCCCATACGCTCAATGGTACCGCCGTGGCGGTGACTCGTGCCATCGTGGCCATTTTGGAAAATTATCAACGGGCGGATGGATCGATTGAGATTCCCAAGGTGTTACGTCCTTGGGTCGGAAAAGATGAGATTCGTCGCGAAAAATGAGATTCGTCGCGAAAGATGAGATTCGTCGCGGATCAGCGACGGTGGCCAAAAGGCCATCTGAAATGACAAAGAAAACGGTCGGCAAAAAAGAAAACGGTCAGCAAAGAGGAGGTTCGACGCGGATCATCGACCTTCATGATTCAAACAGGTGAATTCCGTTGTGCTGGACCACATGATCTGTTGGCCCCTTCCTCAACCACATGGCCTATCTCAACCAAATGACCTGATCGCTTAGTCCATTTTCTTCTTCGAGCACATGATCTGTTGGCCCCTTCCTCAACCACAGGGCCTGTTGGTTTAGTCGTCTTCTTCCAATTCCCGTTCCTTTTGGGTGAGCGGTTCGAGAACCTTGGTGTTTCGTTCCACAGCCAGCACAATTTTTCGTTCTTCGCTGCCATCGGGGGCTTCAGCGATGGCAGGGAAAATTTGTCGTCCGTCGGGCAGCTGGTAGCGTTGAGCAAAAGTGCCATCGGGTCGTAAGCGGATTGGTTCCCCTTGGAAGGTGACGCGGGCGCCCGGCGCCGTCTCACCCCAAATAATCAATTCGGCATGCAGGTTGAAGAAGAACTTTTTCTCCTTGGTCAGCGCACTGGGGATGGGAATGACCGGCGAGGCTAAGGGGCGGCGCAGTTTTTCTTCCAGAAATTCTTGGAGGACTTTCTCATCCTGACGGGGCATTTCTGGCCCCCCCCCTGACATTGAATAGAGTTGATCGGCCTGTTTGCGGTCAAAATCTTCCCAATGGGCATCGACGATTTCCGAGCTGCCGGCCTTGGGGGTATTAATCACATTGGATCGACAAAGTACATGGAATGTTCCTCGTCGAGAAAGATAGCCGATGTCAACCCGATAGGTCCGAGGGGGTTGTTGCACATCAATGTACCAATGATTGGTACCGCCATGAATTTCGATATCTTTGACGATTCGTTCTGCCGTACTTGTGGTATCCTGACTGGAAACATCGAGCAGGCGGAGGATCGGTTTGGCTCCGTGCCAATCTTGTGCCAAAGCGGCTTCGGCTCGTTGGATCGATTGGGTCGATAATTCCCAGCTGACGGAAAGCCAATAGGGGTCTCGCACCACGACCACCAATCGATCTTTGGCGGCGGTGGCAGGCAAATATCGCGAGGACTTGGGTAAGGCTTCGTTGGAGGTTGTTCCCAAGACGGGGTCTTTCACGATTTTCGCCTTGGAAGGATCGACCGCAGGTTTGGAAGGCCCGTGAGGAATGCCCGGCAAAATCGGTTTATGGATGACCGGCGAGGCATGCCCTGTGACGGTTGAACTCATAAT
>CAZFDX010000139.1:0-6195 GCA_964518325.1 uncultured Alcaligenaceae bacterium
AAAAAAGGGAGAATGTGAGAGGTTGCAAAAAAGGTCGTTTCTTCCGATGGAGGAAATATGGAACGTTCTGGAAGACGCAAGTTAAAGTCTCTCAATCGGTTGGCACGGGAAAGGCCGTAGACAGGTTTAGGACGCTCGGCTGGTGACCCCCATTTTTCGGGCCTCGGCAATGGCATCTCGAATTCGGGTAAACGGTTCGGTCAATTCCAAAGCGCTATCCAAGCGATCTAAAAGCAAGGGCACGGAATGAACATCGTCTGGATAGCGTGGATCAATCAGTAAAGGGGATTGCGAACGAGCATGATTCACTCGCGGATGTGTTGCAATCCCTAAATCCGATACATTTGTTAATTCGGGATTCAACAAAGCCACTACTGGTATCTCTAAGCGAGAACGGACCGGTAACACATTCAGGTTATCGGTCACGATCAATTGCGAGGCGGTCCCTGTCTTCTCAATCAAGGTTCGACCAATTAAATCCGCACAAACATACTCGGCCAAGGTGTTGGCGTAAAGAATCTGTTGTACCCGATTCGGTTGAACCGCAGTGGTGAGACGAAATTCGAGGGGGCGTCCCCAAAAGTTCGTCACTAAAAATCCGCCCAAATAGTTAGTTCCATCACTAATCACAGTTAAAAAGCCAACATTCGGAGGCTGGGTCACCAAGTCGCTCATCTGGACAAGATTCCTAGTCAATCAGGGTCAATAATTCATCTAGCCCGGCGTTTGTAGATCGGGTGAAGGGAGCATGCCCCATGAGTGAGGGTATGTCGGTTGTGAAGAGAATTTTTTCCAAGGATGGAGTACCCCTTCTGTATGATCTGACCGATACGATCGAAGTAATCGGAATTCTATTTTGCCAATCCCACAAAATTGATTCAAAATTCCGATTCTACGGCTTTGAGATGTCGAAAAAAAGAACCTACCTTGAGGAACGATTCAAGATCGCCCCCGAGGGAAACAGCGAAGGCATTTTCCTAAAGAATTTCCGGTTCGAGAAAGTCCGCTAACTTAGCCCCGCGAAAGGGCTATTCCGGCCACCCGAAGGGATCACTCGGCCCCGCGAAGGGAAAACGGCAACCAACATTCAAAGAATTTGCAGTCCAAGGGGACATGGCCACTTTCGGAAAAAAATTACGAAAGAGCCTCGATGCATAACCAAAAGCCAATGGCCATCACAAATAAAGCCCCTACAATCCCCAAACTCATGCCGAGACGGGCGGCCCGAGGCGAATCGGAAACACGCTTTTCGAGAACTTTTTTCCCCCAAACCAGACTGAGACCAATGGTAATTAGCACCGTTGCAAGGCCCACACTAAAACTGAGGACCGTCCACAAGGCCAGACCGAATTGGTTGGCAGCAATGCAATAAAGAACCCAGAGAATGGCCCCCCAACACGGGACAATGCCCCCTGCTAGGCCAAGGAGAATCAATCGCAGCCACCCCGCACGGGCAAATTCCTGAGGAGACAATCCATGTGAATGGCTGGCACCGTCGCCGTGGGAATGAGAATGCGATAACCCCCCATGAGAATGTGAATGACTGTGGGAATGTGAATGACCGTGAGAATGTGAATGACCACTTTCCGTAATGGCTTTCAACCGAGAAAGCAACAACCAAAAACCGACGAGAATAATCGTCAACCCACCAATAAGTTCGAGGGTACTTTGCACATTCTCTTGAGATAATGTTGGAATTGCCCGTAAGAGCACGGCAATCCCGATGGCCGAGGAGGTATGCGCCAAGGTGACAATCAACCCCAGCACCAACGCATGTTGGGGCTTCCCTTTTTCACCAATGAGATAGGCCGCCACCATCGTTTTTCCATGACCCGGCGCCAACGAGTGCATCGCCCCGTGCAAAAACGAGACGAGCAAGAGAACCCCCAGACCTAACGATGAGCCGAACAACGCTTTGAGACCTTGTTTGCGAAGTTGGCCGATCACCCCCCAAAAATCGTCTTTAGGGGCTTCCTCGATGATCTCCGCTGGTTCAGAAGGGGTCGTTACAGGGGGTTGCTGCGGAGGCAACGATTCGGCAGGAGCATTGTAAATCACACTGGCAACGAACCGGCTTCCATCTGGATTAGCTCCCTCGGGGCGTTCTTTGGGCTCGTCGATTTCCTTCAAGGAAAAGGAAGGGTCAAGTTCAATTTTCAACGAGAGATAGCCCTTTTCCGTGGGAAAATTAATCTCTTCGATTTCCAGATGATTTTCCCCTGCTCGTTCCGGAAGCTCAACACGCAAATCGAGGATAAATTGGGCAGAATCTTGGAACTCAACCCGTTCTTTGATGACTTTCGGATTCAATCGTTGATTGTTGAAGATGACCAAAATACCATCAGGAACAAGTTCCCGCAATCGTTTGAGGTAAGCCTCACCAAAATCCTTCCGCAGCATGACCCCTTTCGATTGAGGAATTTTCTCATCGACGACCACCCGTTTGACTAGCTCCAGCTCATGCAATTCGAGACGGTATCGAATCTCAACAGAGTGCGGCTTCACCTCGGCTGAAATTTTTCGATAGATTTCCGCTTTTGGTACAGGATGAGCGTGAGTCGGTTTCCAAGCCATTAAAACGATGAGCAGAAGTAAACCGATGCCGGCGAGGAATCGCAATAACGAATGAATCGGCAGAGAGAGCCAATGGCGGAGCATCGAAATCCCTAGGAATTATTTGACAGGTTGGCAGTAACTCAGGGCCATCAGAGCATATCCTACGACCAAATTGGGGTCCCCTTCCATCCAACGATCGTTGGTGTTTGTCCAACTTCCATCCTCTTTTTGGCGTTTTTTCAAGGCCGCTAAAATGTCGGCTCGCCAATCGTGTTTGTTACATTTGGCATCGACGATTTCCTTTTCGCCGATCACATGAAGGGTTTTCGCCATGGTATGGTAGTAGTAATAAAGGCCCCGCTCTGCGAGTTCCTTCGGCATTCCGGGGTTAGCATCGACGGTGTAGTTTGCTTTGATCCATTCCCATGCTTTTTTGTATCGGGGGTCTTCCTTACTCACGCCGCAATAAATCATCGACTTGATGCCGGCATAGGTCATGCTGCCGTAACCGGTGAGATTTGTATTTTTAGGGTCATCGCTCGTTTTGGTCGATCCGCCGGCCGCTGCCGAGTAGATGAAACTACCTTCGGTGATTTTTCCTGCCCCAGGTTGGTCGTTAAACTCACTTTTCAAATTTTGGCAGCGGCTCACGAATACGAGCGCCTTTTTCATGGCAGGGTCATCGGATTTGACACCGGCTGCATGAAGAGCATCGAGGAAAAATTGCGTGTTCGATAAATCGGGTCGAGATTTGCTATCGTACCCTGCACCACCAAAAAAGTCATCGTCCGCTTTTTTCCCTTCCTCTTCATCCCATTGCAATTTCTTCAGGAAGGCAACCGCTTTCTCAATCACGGGTTTATATTTCTCAGGGTCGGCCGTCTGCAAGGCAACGATATTCACACTGGTCACATAATTTTGTAACTGCACCGCCGCTTCGGGGCCAGCGAGATGCCCCTTCTCATTCACCAGACTTTCCACATATTTCAGGGCTTTTTGAATGGTCGGGCTATCCTTTTTGATTCGCCCCGATTTGAGCAACCCCGTGAGAACAATCCCTGTTACTCCCCGTTTGTTCTTGGCATTCCCCCAAGAACCATCTTCGTTTTGGGATTTTTCGAGAAAGGCAATCGCTTTATCCACCACCACAGCGTAATCGTCTGCTCCTTGAGCAGGATGGGCCATCAGCACCATTCCCAAGAGGGATAAACATAGCCCCCAAATTTTCTTCATGTGATTTCTCCTTCCGACTCTCCACATTTCCCTTGGATTTTCAATATGTCCCTTAGACACTCAACATTATAGACGTTTCTTGTGAAGAACTTATTGGAATCACACACAAAAAAGGCAACACTTCACGAACATGGTTTGCTCGGTTCTTGGCCTCTTCAAACAAGGTTCACCTCTTCAAACATCGATGAGGGAGCAACGGATTCAAATCATGTACACCCTCACCCTCACATTTGGGACATTTGGGAAGGTGCCTCTCAGGCGAGTTGGCCTCTGGGACTGGGGATGTAAAATGGGAAAGCGAAATGATCCGAATCGAAAAATCGAGACGATCCAAATTGATTAACCGAAACGATCCGAATTGAGATGATCCGGTGATTAGTTACTGCTCCGGTTGGATAAAATTGCTAAAATAGCTTCTCTAATAACCTTTGTCTCACTCAAGAGTTTTTTCGATGTCGAACCTCATTTATATCAACGGGAAACTTTTTCCGAAGGAAGAAGCCAAAGTTAGTGTTTACGATCATGGATTGCTCTACGGCGATGGGGTCTTTGAAGGGATTCGGGTTTACTCGGGCAAAGTCTTCCGTCATGAACAACACATCGAAAGACTGTACGAGTCGGCCAAGGCAATTGCCCTAGAAATCCCGATGTCACCTGCAGAGATGATGAAAGCCGTTGAAGACACGGTGAAGGCCAACAACCGAACCGATGGATACATTCGCTTGGTAATCACTCGTGGACCGGGAAGTCTGGGCTTGGACCCGCGTAAGTGTCAACCGCAAGTAATCATTATCGTGGATGGAATCAGCCTGTACCCACCGGAGCTTTATGAAAGTGGACTGAAAATTATCACTTCTTCGCTGATGCGGAATCATCCCAATACCCTCAGTCCGCGTATCAAGTCGTTGAACTATCTTAACAACATTATGGCGAAAATCGAAGCGATCCGAGCGGGTTGTCTCGAAGCCCTCATGCTCAACCACAAGGGGGAAGTCGCAGAATGTACAGGCGATAACATTTTTATCTTGAAAAAGGGAGTTCTGAAAACGCCCCCCCCCGATGCGGGGATTCTCGAAGGGGTCACTCGGAACGTCGTTTTGGAACTGGCACAACAAGCCAATATTCCCACCCAAGAATGCACGCTGACCCGTCATGATTTATATGTGGCTGATGAATGTTTCCTCACGGGGACCGCAGCGGAGGTGATTGCCGTAACGGATATTGACGGTCGAACGATCGGCACTGGAAAACCCGGACCGATCACGCAAGAACTGCGACGGCGCTTTATGGAATATGCCCGTTCCTGATGGGTGTAAAAGAAACCCTAAAATGTGTTTGTATAATTGATAATTCAACCTTTTCACCTCGGAATGGAACTCCTGTGGACCCCAATACACCAACCGAACCGGCATTGACTCCCCCACCGCCTGCTTTAGGTGATCTGAAACCTGCCACACTAGAGATGGGTGTGAGCAAAGCCCCCGCGACGGAAATTCATTCCGATGTTCTACCAGTGAAAAGAAAAATTGGCGATTACAGTGTCATCCGCGAGTTGGGTCGTGGCGGAATGGGGGTCGTCTACTTGGCGCGTCAAGAATCTCTGAATCGCCCAGTCGCCCTGAAGGTGATTCCGGCAGGTCCCGAGGCCTCCGAAGCCGAATTAAAACGATTTCGGACCGAGGCAGAAACGGCAGCCGCGTTGTCTCATCCGAGTATCGTTTCCATCTACGAAGCGGGTCAAGCCAATGGGGTGGCCTATGTCGCGATGGAGTATGTCTCGGGGGGAACCCTGCCCGATCAAACGTACAAAAATCCCCTCCCGCCGACCGAAGCGGCTCTGCTTGTCGAATCACTCGCACGGGCGGTGCAGTGCGCCCATGAAAAGGGAATCATCCACCGAGATATTAAACCCAGTAACATTCTGCTGGCCCCTCGGGCTGGCCCCTGTGTGGATCGCTCGGGGTTACCTTGGTTGCCCAAAATTGCGGACTTTGGTTTGGCGAAGCGGTTGGATAACCCTGCCCTGACGGCATCGAATCTGGTGCTGGGGACCCCCAATTACATGTCTCCCGAGCAAGCACAGGGGCACAATCAACGGGTCGGGGTTTCTACAGATATTTATGCGTTGGGGGCGGTTTTATACGAAGCCCTTACGGGTTACCCTCCGTTCAGTGGTGAGACGAGTTTTGAGATTATTCAACATGTGGTACGAACCCAACCAGTTCGACCCAGCCATTTACGCACAGGGATTCCTCAATCGCTGGAAGCCATCTGCCTGAAGGCGTTAGAAAAAGACCCCCAAAAGCGATTCCAGTCCGCGAAAGAACTGGCGGATGCTTTAGCGAAAACTTTTCAGGAGAAATTGCCCCCCACGGTGATTACCCCTGCACCTAGTGATAATGCGTC
>CAZFDX010000140.1:0-2780 GCA_964518325.1 uncultured Alcaligenaceae bacterium
CATCGCAACGCATCAACGTCAGATAAGGCAATAAGAATTCCCATTCCGCATCCGAAACATCACTCGGATACGATTTCCGTGTCGTGTTCATAGACATAAATTAATCGTAAGCCTAATGATAAGTCAATAACAGGTTCTAGAGTTTCAAGATGGTTTTCGTAACTGCCTTTATTGTTAGCACACAATACTTTGAGGAGAAATGTCCCTCCCTGCATCCCCTCAATAGAAAGGGGTCGAAGCGACCTCTTCGGCGGGAAGGGCATAGGCAGGGCTGGGTAAATTCACATATTTTTTGAGAACTTGGAACAGGTCAAAGGGTCGAATCGGCTTGGTCAAATACTCGTCGGCCCCTAAAAATTCGGCGTATCGGCGTTGATGATCACTATCATTACCGGTCAGCATGATGATCGGAATTTGGCCGTTGAAATGATCCTTCAACCGTTCGATAACGATAAAGCCACTCGCTTGGGGCATCATCATATCGCACAGAATCAGATTCGGTTTATGTTCGATGGCTCGGTTAATTCCGATTTCACCATTCGAGGCAGTCAAAACCCGTAGGCCGTGATCCTCCAATGCGATTTGAAGGGTTTCGCGGATATTAGGGTCATCATCGATAATTAGGACGGTCGAATTCATATGGCGGGTCTCTCCCGCAAAAGAACGATCACTGGAGTGAATATCATGTACATAGAATCGATTTTTGGGTTGCTCAAATGACAAATAGACGAAAAAAATTAAGTTCTTCCGACACCAATAAGGAATTACCGTCTGAGAAAACTTTACCCCGTTTCCACATGCCCGCCGAGTGGGAGTGGCATTCCGGCACTTGGTTGGCTTGGCCGCATAACAAGTCCGATTGGCCCGGTAAGTTTCCCCCGATTCCTTGGGTCTATGCAGAAATTATCAAACATCTCAGCCGTGTTGAAAAGGTCGAATTGCTTCTCCCCGAAGAAAAAACGCTTCCGGTCGTTCGCAACATTCTGGATAAGGCGGGGGCAGACCTGTCGCAGGTTCGGTTCCGAATTTACCCGACCGATCGCGTTTGGCTCCGCGATTCTGGCCCAACATGGGTGCAAGATCAACAGGGGCAACCCCATTTGCTCGATTGGCGATTCAACGCTTGGGCCAAGTATGAGAACTGGAAACTCGACGATCAAATTCCCACACGAATCGCTAAATCCAAGAAACTACCCAAGACTCAACCCCGTTGGAAATCGAAGCGAATCGTTCTTGAAGGAGGCTCGATCGATGTGAACGGGGCGGGTTTATTGCTCACTACCGAGGAATGTTTGCTCAGCCCCATCCAAGAACGTAATCCGGGCTTCACTCGGGAAGATTACGAGGCAATTTTTGCTCAATACCTAGGGATTCAAAAGGTCCTTTGGCTAGGAGAGGGGATCATCGGGGATGATACGCATGGTCATGTCGATGATTTGGCCCGTTTCGTGAACAAGAACACGATTCTATTAGTGGTCGAACGGAACCCCGGCGATGAGAACTATCATCGGCTTCAGGAAAATTGGGAACGGCTGCAAACGCTCACCAATCTCGCTGGGGAAAATCTCGAAGTGATTAAGCTCCCCATGCCGGAACCGGTGATTTTCGATGGTCAGCGCTTACCCGCAAGTTATGCGAACTTTTACATTGCCAACGACTTGGTGTTGGTTCCGACATTCAACGACCCTCACGATCGCGAGGCTCTGGGAATTTTGAGTGAGGTCTTTCCAACCCGAAAAGTGGTCGGCATTCATGCGGTCGATTTGGTCTGGGGATTAGGGACGCTGCATTGTATGAGCCAGCAGGAGCCTGCCTTTAGCGAAGCCACCGCCGGTTCCGCCGGTCCCACAGGTTAGAGCGAATTCATGATTGGTGTGACGGTCACAACTTCTGAAGAGGGCATTTCCCGCCCAGAATCGTGTCATTTTGACGATCCCTCCCGCTCGAATCTGCCTTAGAATCGGGGGGGGGATTTATAAACCAGTGAGTTGGCATGAACCAAAGAATCGAGGGTGCCGGCATCGGTCCAATATCCTTCGAGAATGGTGTACCCCATGCGCCCTTGCCTGAGATAGTGATTGTTGACATCGGTGATTTCGAGTTCGCCCCGCCCTGAAGGTTTCAATGTTTTAATAACCTCAAAAACATCCGGTGGATAAATGTAGACACCAATTACGGCATAGCTACTTTTGGGGTTCTTGGGTTTTTCTTCAATGCCAACCACTTGCTTGCCATTCAATTCTGCCACCCCATATCGGCCGGGATCGGGTACCTCTTTGAGGCCGATCCAAGCCCAATCGGGATGCTGATTCGCCTCTTCCAACATAGGGGTAACCGGAGACTCAAAGATATTATCGCCGAGAATCACAAGGGAACGATGCCCCGCAGAGAATCCCTCGGCCAAGCCCAGCGCCTGAGCAATTCCCCCTGCCTCATCTTGAACTCGGTAGGTCAAAGCACAATGATGATCCTTGCCCGACCCTAAAAGTTCGACAAAATCTCCCATATGCTCGGTTCCCGAAACGAGCAGAACATCTTTAATGCCCGTCCCGAGGATTTTTTTCAGCGGGTGGTAGACCATAGGCCACTGTCCCACCGGAAGTAAATGCTTATTAGTGACCTTGGTGAGTTCACCCAAACGGGTTCCCTTCCCCCCTGCTAAAACAATTCCACGAATTCCCATGATTCGCTCCAAACGGGCCATAGTGACACAGAGTTGTTTTAGTAGGTCAAATTTGGGTTGCTGTCAAAAAATGGCGCTGCACAATAATCTTCATAAG
>CAZFDX010000141.1:0-2049 GCA_964518325.1 uncultured Alcaligenaceae bacterium
CGATCGGCAGCGGGCTGGTTGCAAGCGACGGCAAAGAACTCACCGGTTTCACGATCGCCGGTGAGGACAAAGTTTTCCATCCTGCCACGGCCAAGATTGAAGGCGATACCGTGATTGTGACCTGTGACAAAGTGACCAAACCCGTTGCCGTCCGATACGGCTGGAAGAACTTTCCTGTGGTTAATTTGGCCAATAAAGAGGGGTTACCTGCTAGCCCATTCCGTACCGATGATTTCCCGACGATGTTGAAATAACCTCGATGCAGAAATATCTTGATATTCAAATATCTAGATGCATGAATATGATCCGGAAACGACCCGATATTCAAATATCGGGATGTACAAAGAACCCATTAGAGAAATATCGGGATGTAAATATCTGGAAGCGGAAATAACCCGTCACAGAAATATCCGGAAACAAAAATTCCTTCGAGATATTTCCGGATATCTCAAGCTGATTTTCTTTGTTGATTGGCCAAAAAGCTCAGAACAATCCGAATCGAATCATAAGACACCTTTTCTTCCAAGGCAAGGTAAACGGGTTTCATCCGTTCGATCCCATGTTCCTTGGCTGCTTGAGTGATACGAGCCTCCAATTCGCTATCGATCCAAGGACGAATACTTTGCGGTTTGCATTCGTGGATGAAGTAACATAGGTAATCGCGGGCGGTTCGCTCGGCGATATTCAGCGTGGCGGCAACCTCTGCGGGGTGTCGCCCCTCTCGATAGAGTGGATACGATGCTCGGGCATTCGCAGGGATGGGCTTGCCAAAAACACTCAGGTTCGAGCTAGGGGGGCCTAGCCCCACATCCATTTCCAGTTTCAAGCTCAAGCAGACCTCGTTCACAATCAGGCATATTTCGGTGCCATATTCACGGGCCTTTTGAGCAGTAATGCCGTGGATGGTTTGCAGATGAGCCACAATACTGGGGCGAATCCTAGATATTTCTCGGAGAACACGATCCGAAAGAATATGGAACGGGGCCACTTGGTGACGATCGGCAATTTTCCGACGCCACGAGCGAAGGGCTTCATAAACTTCCTGCGAAATCCCCTCCCAAGAAGTGTCCTTGGCGCGTAATTCTTTTTCGGCAGACTTACGACCCAAGGTGGCCAAACGCACTTCTTTTTGTCCCCGTAACACTTGCCAACCGAGCGGAGAAATTTTCAAGATGGGATAATCTTGGCCTTCGGAGATCAACATGGTTTGTGATATTAATTGGTTGCACCAAGACTGAATCTCCGAAATGCGGCGATCTTTCAAAATCCCGAAGACGTTGAGTGAGGTATGACCAGCCTTTTCCATCCGTTCGGAACTATCTCCATGCAAAAGTTCGCATATGTAGCCCAAGCCGTAGCGTTCTTCTGTGCGAGCTACTGCGGAGAGAATTTTTTGAGCGAGAACGACCGAGTCGGGTTCGTAATCGACCTCGGCCAGGCAAATATCGCAGGCCCCGCAATTGGGAAGAGGATACTGTTGACCAAAGTATTCAACCAAGGTTTTATGTCGGCATTGAGAACTGACACAAAACGAGTACATCTCATCGACATGGGTCAACATATTCTGTAACGCAGCGGGTTCCGCACGGCCTTGTTCTGCCGAAAGTTTAATCATCTCCTTACGGGTGTTCACATCTTTTCGGGAGTACAATAAAACACATTCCGCGCTCAGTTGATCTCGCCCCGCACGACCGGCCTCTTGTTGATAATTTTCGATCGATTGAGGCATACCAACGTGAACCACAAATCGCAAATCGGGTCGATCGATCCCCATCCCGAAGGCCACCGTAGCTACGACCAGATCGCATTTCCCCATAATGAAGGCATCTTGGGTTTCCTTTCTCTCGCGATCGTTGGCCTCTTTATCTTCCTCAGGATGACAAGCACGATACCGACGAGCATTGTAACCGAGTTCTCGGAGCTTCGCCGTGAATTGATCGACCTCTTTCCGCGATAGGCAATAAATGATTCCTGCCTCTCCCTGATGACGTTCCAAAACCGCTAACACTTGCTCAAATGCTTTCGAGCGGGGAATAATCCGATAAGTCA
>CAZFDX010000142.1:0-6123 GCA_964518325.1 uncultured Alcaligenaceae bacterium
ACGCTGTACGGTAGAAGATTCCGTCCGATAAAAGAAATGGCCTGCATTCCTTGGCGGAATCACTGATTTTATATAGGTTTAGCACATGATACCCCAAAAATGTCCAATTGGGGAGGTTCTTCTTCCAGAATTGATAAAACAGGCAAAATAGGCATATTCAAACTAGGCGCTTTGTGGGAAAGTCCTAAATCAATATCTCGAAATATCCTCATAGAATTCACCCCCTGATTGACCAGAAACGAAAGGATTCGGTATGCGCGGGATGGTTGTGGTTTCGGTTATTCTTTTTGGTGCCACCTCGGGCGTGCGGGCGCAATGCCTACCTTTTGGGCCGCCACCACCGATTTTTATTCAGCCCATTCCTTCCGTGATTTCTGTACCGGCGACCCCCGCACCAAAGGCGCCGAAATCGGCCCAATCCGCTGCCGAATTACCCAAGCCAAAAGAGTTGCCCAATAAGGTAGCGTCCGCGAAGCAGGAGAAGGCCATGATCCGAGAGGATTTTTTACCGAAAAACGAAGAGACGGTGGCACCTGCGTTGCGGGTGCATCCCAAGAGCAAGTTGAATCTTCCTCCCGATATTGGAACCCCAACACAAGAAGGGCCGGAACCAGCAAAGAACCCCTTGCCGGAATCCGAGTGGACCGTTCAGCAATGCCCGATTGATCCTCCCGAGGGGAGATCAATTCCCAAAGATCGGAAAGTAGTGAAGGTCGGTTTCTTCAATCATTCGGATCGAGAATTATGGCTCGAAGTCAACGGCGAAACCGTTGGGATTCCCCCACGAAATTACCTTTTGACCAAGCTCCCGCCCAAGTTCACTTGGCGCTACAAAGAGGGCAAATTGAATGAGGTGACGATCCCCAATACTTCCGAAGGGATCGATCTGATTTTCCGCTAGAGTGTGAGTCGCCCTAGCTGATTTCAAAAGGTTCACACAGGCATTTTTATTCTTCCGATTTGGGTTTCGCTTTGCCCATTCATCGGTGAGTTGGATAGATCCGTGAGATGTTGCTGAAAGCGGAGTAGGAAACGGGGTGGAATTTCTCTTGCCCTGAACGGTCACTGGCCCTTAACGGAGAGAGGTGGCAGCTCGCTGACCACATGGAACGGAATCAAAGGCTTGCCGTAATCGGCGGATTCCTTCACGGATTTGTTCGAGTGTGGCACTTCCAAAACTCAAGCGCATTTCATGAGTGGGGGCAGGGCCTCGATCGGAAACGTGGCCAAATTCTCCCGGAATGTACAAGACCCCTTCTTTCAACGCTGCTTTGAGGAAGGGACTGTCCGGCGAGGTGGGCATATCAATCGGCAGGCTCATCCAAACGAACATTCCCCCGCGAGGTTGGGTCCAACTGACCCCCGAAAGGTTTCCAAAATGTTCTTCCAATGATTGGAGCAATACGTCCCGCTTTTCACGATAAATCGTTCTCAGTTTCTCAACGTGTTGGGAATAAGCGCCGCTGGTCACCAGTTGGGTCAACACATGTTGCGAGAAATGATTGGAACCAAAATCATGGTTGCCTTTGAGTCTGAGCAGTGGTTCGAGCAGGTCTTCCGGTAAAAGAGCGTAACCGGTTTTCAAACCTGGGGAAAGCGGCTTCGAGAATGTACCGGCATAAATCACATGTTGCCCCGTTGCATCAAGGCTCTTGAGACTAGGGAGTTCTTCCCCTTCGTAACGGAGTTCTCGGTAGGCGGCATCTTCTAAAATCAGAATCCGATGTTGCAAGGTCTGGGCAATGTGGTGGACGATCTCGATGAGTTCTTGCCGACGAGCTGCCGAGAGAGTTAACCCCGTGGGGTTCTGGAAATAATCGACTGTGTAAATGAGTTTCACCCGATGCAATTCCCCCGCCCGTTCGATCCGTTCCAGTAGTCGGCGAAGTTCGGAAGTGTCCATCCCTTGATCGTCCATCGGAACCGTGAGAACATTCACCCCCACGCCCGCCAAGACCGAGTGATAAACGAAGTAGGAAGGGGATTCCGTAATCACAATATCGCCCGTATCCAAGAGCATTTCGCTCAACAGATAAAGCAGTTGTTGTGAACCTGTGGTGAGGACGATATTCCTTCGGGACAGGGTTTGTTTCTCGGAAGGAATGCGATCGAGTTGGCTGACATGTTGAATAATCCAATCCAACAAAGGGGGATGGCCTTGGGTGGTTCCATATTGCAAGGCCAATTTCGCTTGTTGAGGATGACTGAGAACCACGTCGATTGCTGCCTTCACCTCTTCTACCGGAAGCGAATCGGTATCGACAAACCCCGCAGCGAGGCTAATCAGCTTCGGGTTCGAGAGGGCCACTTCCATGAAATGGCTAATCGGCGATTCGGGGGTCCGAACAGACTTTTGAGAAAATCGAAGAGGTATCGGGTTCATAGTCAGTCACCAAAAAAAAAGGTCTCGGAGAGAACTCCGAGACCTTGTCGAATGATACGTTACCTTTGGGTTTTCGGAGTTAAGTTTTGGGGGAGAAAGAAAGAAGTATAGCCTTTGCGGCTGCCGAGTGGTTTGCGATAATCGTCCCTACGAGGAGCATCTGCAATTCCTAAGACAATTACTTTATCGATTGTATCATCCAATATATGACACGATCAGGATGAGTTTCTCACTTCTTGAAAAATCTGGCAAAATTTCTGGCAACCTTGAAGGAATCGGTTTTGCTATAACACAAAGAAATAGATAGTAAACCCCTGTTTGAGAAGAAGATATGAGCGAATTCCGTGATCCTTGGTTTGTGCGCTTACCGGATGGCCGTGTGATTAAAGCGAAATCGACTGCATCGCTCCGGCACCATTTAGAATCGGGGAATGTACCAAAAAATGCTCGGGTTCGTCGGGAAAAGACCGAGGAATGGCAAGAATTGATGTGGGTAAGAGAATTTGCCGATCTGTTTGGTGGCATCTCGAAACCGAGTGAGGATGCCTCCGAGCAACTCCCGCCGCAGTTGGACCCCACTTTTCAAAATAAGTTGGAAACGCACCGGTTGCAGTCGGTGGGGATTCGCGGCATGATCGATGAGATATTGACCTCACTCGAATCGGCATGGAGCAAGCCCAAAATCATTATCGCTACGATAGGGGCTATCTTTCTGTTTATCGGCCATTTTTTAATTGAATGGATTGGCCTTTCTATTTTGAAAGAACTCGAATGGAATCGTCTGACGTGGACGATTCCCTTGTTGACGGTAGCTTGGATGGTCTTGGTGGTGTCGATAGTCTTTGCGTTTTTGGCCAAACTCACCTTCCATGAACTTTCCACGCTGAAACATGCCAGTTTATCGGATGCTTTCCGAGGGGGCCTGTATCTGAAGATTCAAGTGCTGTTGGCAAGTCTCATTGGTGTGGGGATCCCCTTGGTCCTGATTGTGCTGCTCGGAAAAGTCCCCAACTGGGTGGCTCAACTGCTGATGGATATGGGCGCCAGTCCCAAAAATGCCAGCTATATTGTGACCCCTGCGGTGGTCCTTGCGAAGCTGATTATGATACCTATGTGGTTGCTGGTGGGGATGGCGTGGATTTTACCCGCAGCGGTTGTGGTGGAAGAGGGAGCCTTTGCGCCGGGGTTGTCGGAATGGCGAAAGGTCGTCTTCCATCAACTCGATGTGCTTTTAGCCAGCACGGGTTTTGCGATCCTTTTGGCCTTGGCCGTTTCGATACCCACTTCGATTATTGTCGGACTCACCGCAGAGGGGGGAATTTCCCTTTGGCCTCAACTTCCTACGATCCCCTCGGCCGAGAATCTGGTGATGCGATTCACCGATACCCTGATCCACTCCTTGGCGGTGATTCCTTTCTTTTGTGCGCTCGGCACCGCAGCCACTCATGTTTATCTGAACTTGCGATACGAAAGATAACAAGGGGGGGGGAAAGAATCGAATCGATTTCTGGGTTAGTCAAAGGGGCAGAAACCCACCGATCATAGAATCCGCTTGAAGTCCGCCTAGATACTTGGCTTTCCTGCAACCGCGAAAAATGCGTAGGATTTGATAGCGATAGAATGGGTACTTTAAGTCGATTACCAAACGACACTCAAGAACAATTCTCACCAACAACTCTTGCCGACAACTTTGATTAACAACTCACACCGACAATTCTCACCAACAACTATCGGCAATGTCGTTATCGTCATCGGTCAAGACCGAGTCGTAGTCGGCAGCACCAACACGGGTTGCCAATTGGTGGAATTCTTCGAGATATTCCGAGGAACTATGGTGCAGGTGTGGCCCCTCGGCGATCAATCGTAAATCTTCCTTCAAGGGGATACCGTAGCTATCCAAAATCTGTTTGAAAGGTCGCAGATCGGGGGCATAGACAAACAATAATTTGTGTTCATCGAATTGAACTTCGATGGGGCGCCCTACAGCAACGACCGCGACCCCTGTGCAACCATCATTACAGAGCAAATCCTCAAAATCGCAAAAATGGCTCATCAGAACAGGGGCATCGATTTCCCCACGACGAAGGTCCATATGTTCATTATTCTCAGATTCATGAGAGGTTTCGAGAACCACATGGACCCGATCGCTCAGGGGTTCGAGCAAATCTAAGAAGACCTGAAAGAGCTTTTCTGCCGAGACCGCAGCCCCGAGCATGGGCAAAACCCGTTTGGAATCGGGGTCACGATAGCGGCTGGTCCGATAGCCCTCCATCGGGATGATCGGGACCGTAGGACCGGGACGAATTGCTTTCGTCAGCGTGAATTCGCCGTATTGGGATCGCTGAAGATGCGGAGGTAGGGGAGTCATCGTCACCTTTATATTTAGCCTTGATCGACACGGAATCAGCCGCATCTTCCTGAGGTAGCTCAAACGTAGTTTGCTAAATCCCGTGTGGGAAATTTTTACTTTGGTATTCTAGCACAAGAGACAAATCTTTCGGGTAGAACGTGAGGATTCTTCATTTTTGGTAATCTGGGTAACCCCTATGGCCGATGCGCCCAAACTATCCCGAACAAACGGTTATTTCGTTCCTCCAACTAAAAGCGGAGGCAAAAGGTCTTCGTCCGAGTGATCTTTTTTCCGAAATAGCTTTTTGGGGTTGCCGGTCGGTCAAGCAAGCCGATCGAACGAATCAGGAAAGTGCAAGCAACTGCAGGGAAATCGTCTTGATAAGCGAGTGCAGGGCAATCGTTTCTGGTTGCTTCTGTGAATTGGGGTGGTTAAGATAATGATATGAAGAACATTCTTTTTTTACGTTGGGCAGTGTGGTCCTTAGCAATTCTGTGGCTGGGTTCTGTGGTCCATGCCGAGAGTGGCGAAGGGGAAAAACTCTACACCAAACAATGTGCCTTTTGTCATGGGAAATCGGGCGAAGGCTCGAAAAAATACCCCAAGCCGTTGATCGGCGAGCGCTCGCAAGCTCAGCTGGCGGAGCAAATTCGTTTGACCATGCCGCAGAACGATCCCGGCTCCCTTACCAAAGAACAAGCCAATCAGATTGCTGCCTATGTTTATGATGGGTTTTACTCCCTCGCCGCCCGCGAAAGGAATAATCCCGTGCGGGTGGAATTAGCCCGCCTGACGATTGCGCAACATAAAAACGCGCTGGCGGATATTATTGGACACTTCCGAGGGAATAACACAGCCGTTGATCTGACCAAACGAGGTTTAAGAGGCGAGTATTTTAAGAACCGGAACTTTGGTCAACGGCTGATCGATCGGATTGATCCCGAGGTGGCCTTTGACTTCAAAACGGCAGCCCCCGCAGAAAAAGATTTTTCGCCCAGCGAGTTCTCGGCCCGCTGGACAGGGAGTATCTATATCCCCGAGACGGGCGAATATACCTTTATTGTGCGGAGTAATCAATCGGTTCGCCTGTGGGTGAACAACAACAAAAAGCCCCTTGCGGATGGCTATGTTCTCTCGGGGGATGGCACTGAATATCGCGGCTCGATCTTCCTCTTAGGGTGACGAGGCTCTCCCATCCGTTTTGCTTTCTTGACATCACTCCAATGCGTTCCTGCTACGAATCCTGCCCCGGTCCCGTCATTTTTTTCTTTCTTTTTGCACCCGCCCGATCGCACGACCGCAGTTATGCCCACTCGGCCCTTTATTCCCCAAGGCTCTCCTCCCGTTTTCGTCGTTGCATCCACCTTCCCCACCGATCCCCGCCCGGACG
>CAZFDX010000143.1:0-12089 GCA_964518325.1 uncultured Alcaligenaceae bacterium
TAAAATACATGGCGCGGGACCCGATTTATCGCTCGCATCATCATGGGGAATTGACCTTTCGTTCCATCTATACCTACAGCGAGAATTTCATCCTTTCGTTATCTCATGATGAAGTCGTTCACGGAAAAGGCTCCCTTCCAAACAAGATGCCCGGTGATGATTGGCAGAAATTTGCCAACCTGCGACTCCTTTACGGGTATATGTTTGGTCAACCGGGAAAGAAATTGCTCTTCATGGGAATTGAATGGGGTCAATGGCAAGAATGGCAGCACGAAAGGGGATTGCATTGGGATCAGCGACAATATCCCCCGCATGCAGGCCTAGAACGATGGGTATCGGATTTGAATCATTTGTATGTGAATGAGCCAGCACTCCACGAGGGGGATTGTATTCCAGGAGGATGGGAATGGGTCGAAGGGGGAGATGCCGCTGCCAGCGTTTTGGCCTTTTTGCGGAAGGCAGACGATGGACGAACCGTTTTAGTTGTTTGTAACTTCACACCTGTTCTTCGGACCGATTACCGTGTGGGCGTTCCCTATGGTGGTTACTGGCGCGAGTTACTCAATAGCGATGCCACAATTTATTGGGGTTCAGGAAAGGGGAATGCGGGCGGCGTGATTGCCGATGCGATTCCTTGGAATGAAAGACCCTATTCACTGAAACTGATTCTTCCCCCCTTGGGAGTTCTGTTCTTAACTGGTGAGTAACGAGGTGAGTTCCGTGTCTTCTTCCACCCCTGAAAAACTCCCCTCTTCGGGATTGCTCAAATCGTGTTGGCTGGGTTTAATCCTAGGGCTTACCCTTGCTTGTACCGTTGAAATCGTCCGCATGATTTTTTGGGGGAACACCCATGAAATTTTAGCGGGAAGGGTGTATCGATCGGCCCAATTAAAACCGGAAAAACTCCAAAAGTATCTTCAAACCCATCAGATTCAAACGGTCGTGAATCTCCGCGGGCGACCCGTTTCGGATTGGTATTTGCCGGAATGCTTGACATGCCAAGTTCTTGAAATCGATCAAGAGGACGTCTCGACGTCGGCGAATCGATTACCGGCTCCTTCGGAAATCCGACGCTTGATTGAAGTGTTCGATCATGCGAAGCATCCAATCCTCATTCATTGTCAACAAGGGGCCGATCGAACGGGCTTGGCAGCGGCGTTGTATCTTTTGCTCTACACCGATGCAGATTATCAAACGGCTATTCGACAATGTAGCCCACGCTATGGCCATTTCCCGATCTTGAAGACGGTAGCGATGGATCGATTCTTTGAACTTTATCAAAACTGGTTGGGCGATCGGCAGCATACACCGGCTTTGTGTCGCGAATGGGCGACGCAACATTATGTCCCCTATCCTTTGAAAGGGGAATTTCAGGTTCTCAATTCTCCCAGCACGACTCCCCAGCAGGCGTCGGTTCTACAACTCCGGTTAACCAATCGTTCGGGGGGAGATTGGTTCATGAAGGCCGGTGTGAATACGGGGCTGCATGTTCGATATGTTATTCATGCCACCCAAGCCACAACATTTTGGGGAAAGGATGGGCTTGCAGCGGGGTCGGCACCAGGGATTCAGCTTCCCCCACGACCTACCGAAACGGTGTATGAAGGAAGAGCAGGGCTTTGGAATCTTGTTGTTCCCGATGGCGATTCTGTGATTGTCCAACTGGTCATCCCGCCACTCACTGCGGGGCGATATTCCCTCATGGCCGATTTGTCCTTTCGGCATGTCGATGGTGTCCAAGTCGGTGGTGAACAACTGGTGGTGAACTGGGAAGTGAAATAAACCATTAGAACCAACAAACTATCAGAAGAATCGGTGATAATGATTGGTGGTGAACTGGGAAGTGAAATGAACACTACTTTTCACCCGATGGGGTTGCGACTGAGCCTATTGGGGATTTTGCTCGGTGCGATTTACGTCATTCTTCAACACCATCCTAACAATGCAGATTATGCAACCCGAGTGAGTGCCGACGTTGCGATGCTGTTTTATTTTCTCGCATTGTGTTTAACGATTAATAATAGCGGGTCGGCACGCTATCTTTGGTTTATGGGCAGTGTGATCTTTCTGGTTCATGTGCTGATCGCTTTTGGTGAAGTGCATGGTTGGTCGCACACGAAAGCTGTACTTCATGTGGAAGAAGTGAGTGGCTTCGGCAAAGGTATCATTTTTTCCTATTTATTTTGCTTACTCTGGTTGGGCGATGCTCTGGTTGGGATGTTCTGGCCGCGAGCTTATTTGACTCGTTCAGTTCGTATTCGCTGGGCTACGCATCTCTTTTTGGCGTTTATAGTTGTGAATGGGACGATCGTTTATGAGTCAGGACCGATTCGATGGTTCTCCTTGGCCTGTTTTGCTCTTGTCGTGCTGCAACTAGTGAAAAAATATCGGCAAAAATCGAAAATCTTTTTCCAATCGCCCCTATCAGCGGAGTAAAATAGGTAAGGTATCCCCGTAATTCTTACCGATTGATCGCAACCCTCTCTTGCGAATTCATCTTGCTGACTCTACTTCAGTGGGGAACCTTCCTTAATTGGAGGTTACCGTGGTTAGTAATCAGTTTTCAAATCGTTGGGACTCGAAACTCTTTCTGGGTTGGGAAAAGAACCCCGAAAGTAAGTTTGGATTCATCCACTCGAAATCGCAAAAGTCCTACTCGAGCGTTGCGCCAAAACCAATCACTTACGAGGGGGATCGTCACCTGATGACGGTGGCACCAACTCGGAGCGGAAAAAGTCGAGGGTTGGTGATTCCCAATTTGTTGACCTATTCGGGGCCGGTGGTGGTCTTCGATCCGAAGGGGGAACTGTATCGAGTGACTGCCCGCCGAAGGAAAGAAATGGGACAAAAGATTATTCGCTTGGACCCATTCCGTGAGATCAATTCCGAGAGTGATGGCCTGAATCCTTTGGATATATTCAAACTCCCGAACGCAGACATTGAATGTGATGCTCAAACCATTGCCGAATGGCTTTCCCTCGGAAATAAAGGTGTGAAAGACCCCTTTTGGGATTTAAGCGGAGCGGGCCTTCATAGCGGGTTGATTGCGTATGTCGCCATGCTCAAGGAAGAAGATCGACATTTGGGACGCTGCTTCGATCTACTGATGTCCGACGATGCTTCCTACAACATTGCCGTCGTTCTGGATACCTTTGGGAAAGAAATGCTCCCTTTTGCGAAAATGGAACTGGCAGCGTTTTTGCAAATGCCCGAACGCGAAACCAGACCAAGTGTCCTTGCCACCGCGAACTCGTACATCAAGCCGCTGATCCCAGCCAAGGTTCGAGAAACCTTTACGAAATCGACATTCGACATTCACGAGATCATCAATGGCGATCCTGTCTCGGTGTACATTATCATCCCGCCCGACAAATTGGCTTCGCATCGGGCGATTCTGAAAATGTGGCTTGGGACCTTACTCAAGGCCGTGGTAGCTCGCCGAACCATCCCCAACTCGCGAACTGTATTTTTCCTCGATGAATGTGGTCAACTGGGAAATTTCCAGTTTCTCGAAACGGTCATCACTCTCTGCGCCGGCTACGGTTTAACCTGCTGGACCTTCTGGCAGGACCTCGACCAAATTGCTGCCGTTTACCCGACCACATGGCGAACCCTCATCAACAATTGTGCGATCCTGCAAACCTTCGGGCTGAGCAATCGACAATCGGCAGCGAATTGGAACGCTTATCTTCGGACCGACATCGATACGCTCTTGAACATGGCACCCGAGGATCAGTTACTGCAAATCAACGGCCGCGAAGAAATTCTTTGCCGGCGGGGCGATTATCTCACTGATCCTTTGTTCGAGAATCTTTTCGATGATAACCCCATGCATGCCAAACTGAGTAAATCCAAAGAAACTGGTCGGGGTGGGCTTTAAGAAACAGGTCAAAAAGGTACGGCCTGAAAAAAAAGGTCGAACAACAAAACGGCTCCAGCAAGTAAAGGTCGAACACACAACAGTTCGAGCAAAATACCGGTCGAAAAATAGCTTCTCATGGATGGTTTTTAACTAATGGGAGTTCGAGAAGAAGGGGGATTATCATGGATTCTTTTGTCCAAAAATACTTTCCTGATCGTCAGAAAAAGGAGGGGGATGTTTCACCGGAAGGGAACGAAACCGACCCCGCTTCTGATATAGATTCGTTTGTGAAACTGGTCCTTAAAAAGGCCACGAATGAGGGGCAAGGGGCACCTTCACCCTTAGAGCGTATCCGAAAGGATGGCCGATATTTGTACCTAGTCCGAGGCGAAGATCAGGGGAAAAGGGCTTGGTATTATGTTCTCATCGACAGGCATAAGCTCACTTTATTTAAGGCTCGGCTTCGTTTTCCGGACCCGATTCCCTTGAATGAATTTGGTGTCATTTTAGAGTGCGGCTGGGGTCAGGACCCTCCTCCCGAAATCGTGCAAAAAATGAATGAAGAGTTCGGCATCGAAGAATAAAAAGGTGATGGTGAAACCTCGAATATCTTCGAATGACCTCGAATATCCTGATTATTCCTAAACCATTCTCGCCCACACTCATCGACCGGATCGATCCCCCGCTTAATTTGCCTAGGAAATCGTCTATTCCTCGAAGGTGACCCACTCTGGTTCTTTCCCTTTCACAGCGGGAGAAGTTTAGGTAGAGGGGTTTATTCTGTCATCCCGTTGATATGTTTACAAATCTAAATAATGGTTCACTAGCATGCAAAAGAGGTATTCGACCTTCAAACAATAGAAAACATCTTGATAGAGTGTTTGTGTAGGAATAGGAAGTGGAAGAATAATTAAAAGGACTTTATCGGTAATCGCGTTTAACGTAACATAGAGAAAAAGGATTGCGGCGATAGGATTTGAACCTATGACCTCCAGGTTATGAGCCTGGCGAGCTAACCGGGCTGCTCCACGCCGCGATTCATAACAATAATATACGCCTCAGCGGCCTAAAAAGTAAGGGGGTAACTCTTTTTTTCTTCAAGATCAGCGAAATTCTTTTGGCGATTGCGTTCCTAATTTGCCCCTTTTAATCACAATGCCGAATTTTTTCGTTTTGATTAGAGGTCGGCACGAGGAGGACTACTCACATGAATTCGCCAATCGCGATCGTTGGTCTCTGGAAAATCGGCTCGGTAGTGTGTGCCTCGTGATTCCTCCCGAGTCAAGGCTGCGTGGATCATCAAGCGTGCAACGGTCAACAGATTTTGGAGTTCCCAACCGGCCCGCGATTGAAATTCCCTTGCCAACACATATTTGGACCAGAATTCGACATCGCGTTTGGCTTCGAGCATTCGCTTTCGGTCGCGGACGATCCCCATATTTCGCGTCATCAAACTTCGCAAAGAATTCGTGAGATCAGGCACATCGAGAATCTCGGACTCGGGGGGGGTATGGATTTGATTTTTTAATGGGATGGCATGGAAGTCTTGCTTATTCGAGAGGGCATAATTGCTCGCTTCGCGGGCGCAGATCGTTCCATAGACAAGTCCTTCAATGAGGCTATTTGAAGCCAATCGATTGGCCCCGTGTAATCCCGAAGAGGTGACCTCTCCTGCTGCGAATAGCCCCCGAAGGTTCGTATGTCCTCGCAGATCGACATGAACCCCGCCAATCATGTAATGGGCGCCAGGACGAACGGGAATTCGATCTTTGGTAATATCGATGCCAAAAGCACTACAGGCTTTAGCAATGCCCGGAAATCGCTGCAGAACTAATTTGGGGTCCAAGTGAGATAAATCGAGATAAACATTGGGGTGTTGCGTCCGTTCCATCGTTTTGAATATCGCTCGGCTGACGATATCTCGTGGGGCTAATTCGGCTCGCGGGTCGGCATCGAGCATGAATCGGACTCCGTTCACATCGCGTAAGTAGCCCCCTTCGCCGCGAACTGCTTCGGAGATCAAGGATCGGGAAGAGCCAGCGACGTAAAGAACGGTGGGATGGAACTGCATGAATTCCATATCCTGAAGAATTGCACCGGCCCGCCAAGCCGCGGCCATGCCATCACCTGTTGCGACGGGGGGATTGGTCGTCTCGCGATAAATCATGCCACAGCCGCCAGAGGCGAGAATGATCGCTTTGGCCCAAATTAAGATTCGACCAACCCCTTTACGCCAAGCAATGGCACCGAGGCAATTCCCTTCATGGGTGAGAAAATCGAGGGTGATGGTTTCCCCTTGAAGAACGATATTGGGGGATTGTTTGGCTTTTTGAAGAAGCGCCCGCATGACTTCGTGTCCGGTGGAATCCCCTAGCGCGTGGACAATTCGCCGATGGGAATGACCCCCTTCGCGGGTGAGGGCCAGTTCGCCATTTTCGAGATCGAACTTGACACCAAAGCGGATCAAATCGGAAATTTGAGACGGGGCCTCGCGAACGACCATCTCAACGGTATCAAAATCACACAGGCCCGCACCGGCAATGTGAGTATCTTCAATATGATTCTCAAAGCGATCTTCGGCAGAGAGGACGCCTGCGATGCCTCCTTGGGCGTAGGTCGAATTACTCTCGGCCAGTTTATCTTTGTTGAGGACGAGGACGTTTAATTCCGGAGGAATTTCGAGAGCGGCCCGAATCCCTGCGATGCCGGCCCCGATGATGAGGACATCGGTAAATTGATGCAAATCGGTACGGGTATTAAAAGAAACAAGATACCGGTTTGCCTGAAAGTTTGACATAACCTTCCTTAAGTGAGATTCATTAGTTGGGTTGCGGGCGACTCGGTACGGGACGGGCCAATCCGAGTTCAATCGCTTTAATCAAGTCGGCATTGCAGGTAACATCCATTTCAAAAACGGTGTGGCAATGGCCGAGGACATCGATTTCGTGGGCGTCGGAATTTCCTAAGCGGGTCAATTGCGGAAACCGAGCCGAATAATCCGAGGCAGCTTTCCTGAGTTCGCGGGTCATATTGTTCGACATCATTTCAAGGCCGTGTAAGCCGGGGTTTTCGTGCATTAACCGATCGAAGTTTTGCCCCCACCGATAGGGATGAGCCGCTACAGCACAACCACCTTGGGAACGAACTTCTTCAATTAAAACTTTCCATTCAACCCCTCGGGGCAAGCGAGAAATATCCCGAATGCCGTAACAAAGAACATCGCCTCCACGAGCAGCAATTTCCACCCCTGCGAGGATGATCAAATTGGGTGCCGTGCGACGCAGCTCATTCAATTCCGCCTCTGGCCAAAGGGTATCGTGTTCGGTGATCACGATGCCATCAAGACCGATTGCCAAGGCACGCTCAACTAATTCATAGGGATCGATAATACTATCCGGCGAATAGCGGGAGGTATGAATGTGAAGATCAAATTTTCTCATAAGGGAATTTTATCCGGCGAGGTATTATGGGGAAATTGAGAAAAGGGATTTTCAGTACAGGGCAGATGGACATAGGGAGAAGTCATCGCGTCCGGTCGAATTTTCGGGCAGAGCTAAGCGCCTGTTGCTAAATGGATTTGCTGATATGTCTGCAACAGACCGCTTTATCCCAGACACTGCAACGCCGTACTCGCCCCACATTCTTTAAATTCCAGTGCTATCGTGACCGTATCGATTCTTTGTTGGAGAGCAGCTTGAGAAAGCTTCTGCTTAAATTGATTCATCAAGTCGTAAACCTGTTGTTCGGAGCCATCGATAATATCGCCAACCGGAGCATTGTTGATGGCCTGAGTGATCTCCTGAATGAGTTGTTCATACATTGGTTGAATTGCCTTGCAAAAGGCTTCGGCATCGAGTTTGGGAAAAGCGGGCAGAATGGTTGGGTTCAGTTGGGATATGATGAAACTCTCTGGATGGTCAATAGTTCAGGTCAGTTACATTCATTGTAACACCCTCCCAACCCCCGCCCGATAATTTTGCCAGACCCTATTTCTTTTTTGCTAAGACTGTACCTAACCTGCGATAGATATCGAAAGGGGTCACATGCTTGGCTCTGGGGTGGGTATCTCTCAAGGCAACCCGTTTTGTATGCTGTTCGCTCCACAGGGGATGAATAAGAATATATTCAATTTTTGAATTTCGTTGAAGTGCAGGTAATCCATCAACTGTAACGAGTGTTGCCTCGGAATCGCTTGCTCGTCTAAGGTTCTCAGCGGCTTGTTGGGTGTAGGCATGCCAATAGTCAGTATCGAGAGTGAAATCGGTGGTAGGGTCTATAAAGAGCTGAGCGAAATCCAAACCTAATCGCCAATCAAGTAAGCTATGAAGTTCGGCATTATCGAAGTACCGTAAGCAATCGAGACAGGATGAATCACAATTCTTGTGGTGTTTTGGGGCAACCAGCATTTTACGAATTGCCCCCTCGGATGATGTCAAACGAGAAAGAATTTCCTTCTTGAAAATCTCAGGTTGGGCAAGATGACGACAATACCCTGCGCCATTTTCGAGAGTATCTACCAAAAAGAGTTCATATCGCCCGATATTGTTCTTTTGCATCGGTCTCAGATTTACGAGAAGCTCGGAGTTTTGAATATCGAGATAATCGCATGCAGCTTCACGAAGTAGTTCACCTAGTGAGTAATAGGCAGCCCGTGCATATATCGCTTGATCACTGACAAGCGGATCCAAAGCGAATCGAGTCGGTTGATGGATTAACCGCAGAAGCAGTATATCTGTTCTCTTGCGAGCAGCAAGAGCAACTTCAAAGTATGGATTTTGATGAGAGCTAAACCAAACCTCAGAATCCTTTGATTTTGAAAAACCGAAAAGTTTACCATTGTTGTCGTTAATCGTTATGATCTCAACCTGCTCTGAGTAGACTTCGGTATTTGATCCAGTGATTGGAGCAAAAGGAGTTTTATCTGCGGAATCCAATCGAGTTGGAGTTGAGAACGGAACGAACTCGAATTGACCTTGAAAATCCTTCTTATCGTTTTTGTTAACATGAAAACCAAGAGGTTCCCAAGCTTGAGTATTCTTAAACTTATTTCGACCCGAGATTCCACAAACAGGACAACTTTTTGTTTTGGACTCTTCAGTATTCGATAAGGCCCCACAATTCTTACAAATACCGACCTGAAAACGATCTCCGCGACCATCGACTTGCTTGTATTCGTTTCCAACTTTTTTGTAAAAGACTAATCCTGAGGCTTTGAAGACGGACTTATCTTTCACTGTTTCGCTTTCAGGTGCGAACTGACTAATAGCCAGTTCAAGGACTCGAGGAATACCGCATTCACTAACAGGTTTGGTCCTATGGGGGCGTTCTAAATAAAGATATCGCACACGAGAGGGAAAGCCGAACATCGGTAATAGACCAGCGCTTGTAAGCCGTTCACTTAGGTATGCCTGAGTGTAGCGAGTGCTTTCAGCAACCTTGTCGATCTCCTTAGAAAGCTGATTATGAATAAATTCGATCAACTCATTTCGGTATGAGAGGAGATTTGTGTTGACGAGCAATCCGTCAAGTATCCGTTCGATTTCTTTGCTATTCTCTCTAATCCACGTGATCACATAGTCTCGGTGAGTACTCCAATCTTCGGCATTCCCAAATTCACCATGAATGCTATCAATCGCGTCTTCGTCAATCACATCCCGGAAAGCTTGTCTCAACACCTCTTTGACTAACATTCGCTTTAGAATGGTATCTCGTCCCATATCGACGTAAGGCGCGGGAGGTAGGTCGGTGGTGATTCGCAAAGGATTTCGGAAATGTGTTTCATCATGACTGCGCCCACGCGCGACCGTTAGCGCAATTGAGAGTCCCGATCCTCGTCGCCCAGCCCGTCCGACTCGTTGCTGATAGTTGAACCGTTGTGGAGGAACATTGCTCATCATTACGGCGACCAGCTGCCCAATATCAACACCCGCTTCCATCGTTGTAGTAACGCTGAGCAAGTCAATCGTATCGACGACCTCTATCTCGTTCGCGAGACATTTACCTTGAAAGAGACGTTGTCGGTCGGTCAATTTATCTTGACCGGTTTGACCTGTCATTTCTTCGCAGTGCAACCGAAAAGCTTCGCAACCTTGAGTTGTCAGATAAGCGTAGTAGTCATCTTGATTCGTAATTTCTTTAGGTTGTTCGGGAAGTTCATGATAACAGTTACAGCAAATTGCTTTTCCATTAGAGACCCGTCGTGCCCCTAGATGAAGGTGGTTGGTCAAACAACGTGAGCAAACCCAATTATGTGATCTATCTTTCACAGGTTGAAAGAAGAGTGCATCAGGTACTACCAAATATTCTTGCGAAAGAATCTTCGTCGATTTTAAGAATTCTGCAATAGTTGAGCACCAATCACCCCCATCGACCTGACCATTACAAGCCTCGAAATACTCACGGATATTTTTAGGAAATTTTGTTTGAGGATAGATATTATTAAATCGAGATCCTTGGATGTATTGCCTTTCACCAAGAAGCCGAAGCACCACATTGATCAAATTCAGAACTCGATCCTCAGTTAACCCAGATAAATTTGGTAATTTAATTGCAGGATCAATCGTCACCCAACCAAATCCAAGAGCTTCAGCCGAACGCTTTTTGTGGACAAACAAAGAGTAAATACATTCCTCACGACATGCGCTACGTAAATTGTCAACCCAGCTTTGTTTGTTTTGGTTCAGCGAAGATTTCGGCTTTGGTGGTTCTGGATGGTTTTCCCAATCAAAAAGCTCAGCCCAATTACATTCCTGATCGTCAATTTTCTGACTAAGCATGGAATTGATTGGCCCAGCAGGATTTATCCCAAGCCGCAGAAGTTGATCCCAAACGTGCCCCTCAATCTCATTCAAACGGTATGGTCCATAAACACGATTACGAATCTGATCGGCTTGTTGTTGTTCATGTGGTTTTGCTCGACATTCGGAAACTTTCCGAAGGACGTTTGCATCCATTGGATTATGCAACTGAAACGCATCATAATGTGTCCAGTCAACCTCTGTCATCTTCGATCGATCATCAAGCCCTTTTAGAAAAGCCCGAAGATTAATACCAAGTGACTCGAATCCCTCGATAAGAAATTTGCGAACAAGGTCCCGATAGTGTTCTAATTCGATGCCCGCCGAAAGTTTGGCTGCATCCTGACGGCTATCGGTAAAAACGACCACCTTTCGGTTATTTTGGGGAAGCTGGCGAAAGAGAGCGTCGGCAAGCAGTTGATTGACTTTCTGGAATCCTGTCCGATGAGAATGAAATGGTGTGCCATCCTTATAGTAGCTCATATCGCAGTTCGGACAACGAGAAGGGGCAGCCTGTTCATTATCAACGAAATCACCATCAATTGAATAGAGATATCCAGTAGGATTGCTAGAACATTTTTCGACCCGACCGATTTTGGGATGGAGTCGAGCTTTTTCCCAAGAGCGTTCCTTTTTGCTTTGCTTCCAATCAGGGTCTATCGGTTCAGTTTTCGAGGGCCAATATAGCCAATAGCGACCATAAGTTCGGACACCGGCAACAGGCCGTATTGCATCATAGTCGGGTTGATTGTGAACTAAGTCAGCGACGTTTTCGTCTTCACGATTTCCTGTGTAGCCCCCTAAAAGAATGTCACCACAACATGAACAAACCCATACGTCCAAGACTCGTGAACCACACAAACAGTTGAGTTTTGGTCGTGCCTGTAATTTCCCAATTAGCCGACCATCAAACCGATCTTGTTCCTCGATCTGGTTACACTCAGGATTTGAGCAAGCCCACAGTCCCGAGAGATTGCGAAAGAAAAAGTGCGATCGAAGCGGGAGCGGTGCAGGATCATTGGGCTTTGACCCCGTTTTAGCACATACAAGACTTTGTAATAAACCCTTTACAGCCTCGCGATTATTTGGATTATTGAAGAAATACTCACCTACCTTACTGGGGGTTAACATTGCAAGCGAAGGATGTTTGAGATGATCGATTATGTGTGAGTTTTCGAGTACACTCCCCAAACGATGTTCTGGCGATTGTGCTGAGTTTGAAAGAGTCACACCCAACGATTCGCGAAGTTTTTCAACGGCTTTTTCCTTATCGTTATGCCATTCAGATGCAAAAGATTCAAAGACCTTCGGTTCTAGCTGGATACGCTTTAGGTCAGCAACATCTGAGGAATGCCCTCGTAGAATATCGAAGGTATTGGAACTTACACCAAAGAAATCGTTTAAGAATTTTCTACCTTGCTCGTTGGCTT
>CAZFDX010000144.1:0-11500 GCA_964518325.1 uncultured Alcaligenaceae bacterium
GTATCGGGAACAATCCTCAAGGTTCTGAACCACGATCTCAAAGAGGCAGGTATCGAGAAGATTAACCAACAAGGGGGGAAACTCGATATTCATTCCTTCCGCAAGACCCTAAACACCCTTTTAAGGGTTCAAGGGGTTCACGATGCCATAATTCGGCGAATGCTGCGTCACACCGATGAGGGGATGACCGACCTTTACACCGACGATAACTTCTTACCGGTAAGGCAAGTTATCAACTCTCTCCCCCCTATTGGGATGCTTTCTAAATGTGCCACCAAATGTGCCACCTACCCTGACTTTGGGGGGTATTTAGGAGCATCTTTTGGCAATTTGGGCAATTCGAATAAAAGCGAAAATCAGAATAATGACTCTTTGATTCTCGAAGAGAAAAGCCTAGAAAATACGGGGAATTGTGGAGAGACCCACGAAAAAAAGTCAATCGGGCTGACAGGATTTGAACCTGCGACCTCTTGGTCCCGAACCAAGCGCTCTAGCCAAGCTGAGCTACAGCCCGTTAAAGATGAACATCTTACTTACGATCGCTGTGAAGTCAATGCCGGTTTTTATTCCCCGAATTTTAGAGGGGGGAGTACACCCGTTTCACATTATGCTTCACTGCTTCTATTTCCATTTTCCCTACCTTGTTCCCCTAGTATGAACGAGACGGAAATCTTTATTCGGGTTCGCTTTGAAAAAAAGAAGCACGTCGAGAACCGCTCCCGACGTGCTTCCCAGCGGAAGAGTGGCGTTCCCACCGTGGTCACTGTCCCACTCAGGTTTTGACACGATTCGCTCTTTTACCCCTTGCGCCACAACCAAGGGATTTTTTTTGATTTTTTGCATTTTCATTCAAGTGAGGGGCTTCCTCGGACGGGGGTAGGGAGATGGTATCGACTCCAAGAAGCGATAAAATGAAGAGGATGCCTCTCCTGACGGGGCCAGAAGCGTTGATTTTCACTCTGACATGAAAAATCGAATCGAGGTGGTAACAACGCTGGTTGAAGTTCGTCCAACCTGCTGAATATCTCAACAAAAACGCTAAGATTAAATCGAAAGGGTTAAAGGTCCACAATGCCTACCGACCAAGGCCGAGGTGTCCTAACAGACAAGCAAACGTGACAGCTAACCATCCCCTATGTGAACCTGAAGTGCAATTGGCCAAGCAACGGGAATTGACCCGACTCATTACCGAATTACAAACCCGATGTCTCTTGGAACAGGATACTCGTAAGGCATTTGCACCACTATTGGATGAAATTATTCGCTTAACCGAAAGTGAATATGGTTTCATTGGAGAAATTCTACTCGATCCGAACCAACAACCCTATCTCAAAACATATGCGATTAGTGATATTTCTTGGGATGAAGAATCCACGAAACTTTATCAAGAGAATATCGCAACGGGCTTAGAATTTCGCAATTTGAACAATTTGTTTGGCTGGGGGCTAGTCTCGGGAAAGCCGGTGATCTCGAATGATCCAGACAACGATCCTCGGAGTGGGGGCTTACCAAAAGGACATCCACATCTCAAAGCATTTCTCGGGATTCCGATTTTCTTTGCCGATGATTTGGTGGCGTACATAGGAATGGCGAACCATCCCCAAGGCTATCGGGCAGAAGATGTGGAATTTCTCAAACCCCTGTGCATTACGATTGGGCAAATCTTCTATTCTCGGCGGGCCATGCAAGCCAAGCAAGCTGCCGAGCAAGCACAAAGGGAATCGGAACAGTACTATCGCAACCTCGCGAATGCGACCTCGGCGTTTATTTGGACATTAGATCGGGATCAGCGCTTAACGTTTTGTAATCAATCACGTCGGAATTTTTTGGGAGAAATTTTAGAGAAGGAATCGGACCGAGGATTATTAGCGGGTGTTCACCCCGAGGATGGAGCGAAATTTCAACAATTGATTGTTGAACATATCTTAAAACAAGAAACCTTTTCGATTGAGTATCGTCTTCGGAATCATAAAGGAGAATATCGTTGGATTTTAGATGAATGTACTCCCCAGTTTGGTCTTAAAGGAGAATTTATTGGATATATTGGTCACGGGGTGGACATCACAGCTCAAAAGAATATCGAAAATTCTCTCAGACAGGCGGAAAAAAGATTATATGAAACTCAGGAATTAGCAAAATTAGGTCATTGGGAATATGAAATTGCTACCAACCGTGTAGAATGGTCTCCCACACTTTGCCGACTTTATGGAATTGATTATCAGAATCCCCCGAGCTTGAAGCAATTTTTAGAAGAATTTGTTCATCCGGACGATCTCGAGTATGTGAGGGGAATTCAACAAAAATTGATACAGAATCCCTCGGATATTGTTTATTTTGATTTTCGGATTAATCGAAAAAATGGCTCGATGATCTGGGTACAAAATAAGGTGATTGCTTCAAGCAATTCACAAGGGCAATTAACACATTTGATTGGGATTACCCAAGAAATTACCGAGCGAAAGTTAGCCGAACAAGCCATAAAAGAAAGCCAAAGACTTCTGGAAATTGCAGGGGATGTTGCCCTAGTTGGCGGCTGGGATTTGGACCTTGTGAAAAATAAACTGAGTTGGTCGAAACAAACCTATCGTATTCATGAGGTCCCCGAGGATTATGAACCAACGGTTGAATCGGCGATTCAATTTTATGCACCGGAAGCTCAAAGTATCATCCGGAATGCGGTCGAAAAAGCCATGGTTGATGGGACCCCATGGCGATTAGAGTTACCCTTTATCACTGCGAAAGGAAAACGGCTTTGGGTGATAGCCTCGGGAGAAGCCGAAGTTCAAAATGGTCAAGTGGTCCGGCTTTATGGGGCCTTCCAAGATATTACTGCAAGAAAAGTAGCGGAGAAAGAACAAGAAACACTCCGGAATCAACTAGTTCACTCTCAAAGGCTCGAATCGGTTGGACGATTAGCAGGCGGGGTGGCCCACGATTTCAACAATATGCTCTCGGTCATTATTGGTAATATGGACCTTGCATTAGAGCTGGTTTCCCCCGAGCAAGAAATATATAGTCATCTCCTTGAAACCAAAAAATCGGCTCTCCGGTCAGCGGATTTAGTTCGTCAACTGTTAGCATTTGCCCGAAAACAACCCACGGTACCCAGTGTAGTTGATTTAAATGAAGTTATCCAAGGGATGCTCAATCTTTTGAAACGATTGATTGGCGAAAATATCCAATTGAAATGGCATCCCATGCCTAATCTTCCCAAAATCAAAATCGATCCCATTCAAGTCGATCAGCTCCTTGCAAATTTATGTGTGAATGCAAAAGATGCAATTACAGGGCATGGAATTATTACGATTAGTACCAGTCTAGGGAATAATCAAAATAATTATCCTAGGTATGTTGAGTTACAAGTTTCCGACACGGGTTCCGGTATCCCCCCTGAAATGATTGAACATATTTTCGAGCCATTTTTCACAACGAAAGATGTCGGTCAAGGAACCGGTTTAGGTTTGGCGATGGTGTATGGCATTGTTCAACAAAATCGAGGTTACATCTCGGTGAATAGTCAAGTTGGACAGGGAACGACTTTTCACATATTTTTTCCCGTTTGTGAGGATTGCTCTTCGATCAACCCAACAGTTAGTCCGACTCAAAAACCGAGAAGCTCTGCAAGAAGCAAAACGATTCTCCTTGTTGAGGATGAACAATCGGTATTGAAATTGACACAAACCGTATTATTGAAGGCAGGGTATAAAGTTCTTACTGCATCAACCCCTTATGAAGCACTGCAGATTGCTGCGGATCAGTCTTTTTCCATTGATATATTGTTAACCGATGTGGTCATGCCCGAAATGGATGGCGAGGAACTATCACGAAAAATTCAAATCCATCAACCCCGTATCCACAAAATTTATATGTCGGGATACCCTGCAGAGATTTTGGCCAAAAATAACATCAATTCCCAAGATATTTCTTTTATTTCCAAACCATTTATGCCTCATCAATTAATCGAGTTGGTTGAATCAATTCTTAAATGAGGTAGATCGTTTATAATCGATCAATTAACAGGGATATACGACCGACCGATGAACAGAGATATTCGACATTTCTAAATAGACCTTATATTCTCCTATGTATCTCATGTGACTGAAATTTCACATCGATATGATATATTCAATTTTATATATCCAAATGATTTATGAAAAATGAGGGACAGATGATCTATTACCGATTATTGGAATTATGTGCGGGTCCTAAAATTTCCAGAACGGCAATCACAGGGCGGTTATCAAAAAAAATCACGCCGGATCGACCATATAATTCTTCGGCTTGGGTTAACCTCATTTTGTTTTGTAAACCCCTATAAGGGATGACTTTGTAAAATCCAGTGGGTTCGACCCGTCGCAAAATGTTGTGTTTGATGAGAATATGGCCTAGGGGTGTTTTTTCTGCAACAATTTCCGCTGCGACCTCTTGTAAACAACACGAGAGATCAATTCTCACAATGCCGTACAGAATCACGCGATCCTCTCCTTTCGGATTGAGAATAATCTCGCGTGAATAAAGGTTATCTTTTCGCATGGAATCAACCACGCGAACGGTGACGATTTTTTGATAAAAATCTTCGAGTGTTACCGTCATATGATGCCGATGCGCGAGTAAATAGCGGTACGGTTCTGGAAGTGATTGTCGCGAGATGAGTTGGGCAATCCCATCAAGGGGCCACAAATCATCATCGACGGTGATCATGGGGAAATAATCGGAGGATTCCAGTGGGGCTGGTGCAGACAAATCAGGATTCATATAAAAGGTCTCGCGGACCAAAATGAATACCAAAAATACGTTAGAACTCTTTCAGGCGGGTTAATTTTTTTTGCCACCGCTTAGGGTGAGAATCACGGCTTGAATTCGTTTGGCCTCGGCTTTATCGGTCGCTTTCTTTTGCAATTCCCGAAGTGTCATCAGGGCTTGCTTTTTTAGGTTCTCGTCGCCGGAAAGGCGAGCAGTGTCGGCTAAACCTTGCATTAACCCTTGCATGGCGGCATTTTCTTTTTCATTTTTCAATGTCTCGTGAATTTTATCGAAAATGGACTTCTTGTCATCCGGATCAATCACGCCGAGTGCATTGGCAGCAGCGCCCCGAACTCGAGCATCCGAATCCTTCAGTGCGTTCACTAAATCTTTGGTGTAAGGTGTGGTCAAGGTCCGCTTGATGGTCCCTAATTTTCCTAGCTCTTCGGCGGCTTTCGCTCGCGTTTTGGCATCTTTTGCTTTCACTAAATCGGTGGCCCATTTTTTGGCTTCTTCCTCTTTGGTCTCGGCCTGCACCGAAAAACCAACCAGCACCATCAGCAAACTACAAAGGCCAAGAAGTCGATAACATTTCATACACGTTCCCCTTTTTAGAAGTGGTTGAATCCCTATTCCAGACGATTTTTTTATTACAAGAGTTCCCTCTAAAAAGTCAAACCCCAAAGAGGGCTGAAAGTTCTGCCGAGCGGATGCCGAGGATTTTCCTTGTGTCACAAACTCGATGGACCTGCAACGAATTGAGCGGAGGGGGGTGAGATTATTTCGTGAGTTGGTGCCAGCCTGCCTTCACTAAGTTGGAAAGTTGCTCGAATACTTTATTGACTTTCCCTTCGTCTGCCTCGGCATGCAAACATCGTAATAGATGGACCGCCCGCGCTTCATCTAACCGAGAAACGATTGATGCCAAAACTACCTCTGGCACATTCCATAATTTCTGCGAGGCAGTGCAAGCCGGAATAATCTCGAATTGTGGGAATACTTCTTGGATGGCCCTGATAGCATTTTGAATTGAAATTTCCTTGGGGCGTTGCCCCCCCCCTTTCCAATCGTAAGGAGGTGCCCATTCTATGGCAGGGCTGAGCAAATCGGCATGCGACATCACAATCAACGTCGGTGGAAATTTATACTGAGGATGTTTCCTGAACCATTGTGTTAACGAATCAAACAGTTTCACATCCGCTTGACGGGCAGCATTACGGGCATGGCTGACCAATATCAATAAATCGGCATTTTTAATGGCTTCGGCAGTGGTTTCGAGTTGATCCTCAGTCGGTCCTTCGTGCCCATATCCCACCGTATCGAGCAAAATCAGTTTCTCAGAATTCACAGGCGATTTTAATTCATAACGGGATATTCCACTCGTTGCAGGTAAAACATCGGTAAGGGCTAACTGAGTTCCTAAAAGAGCATTGATTAAACTCGATTTACCTGCTTTCACTTGTCCTAATACGGCTATTGTCACATTTTCGGCACCATTTTGAGAATTATTTTGAGGTCCTTTTTCTGACTCAGGGGGGGGGGGAGTTGATTTTTCTTTATCTTCGGACGAGGGATTCGGTTCTGTTAATTTTCTGGTCAATTCACGATAACGGGTCGCGCCGACTTTCAATCGTCCCGAATAAAGTTCAATGAGGTAAAAGCCAACCCGTTGAACATATTCGATGTAAAACCAATTGAGAACATTTTGTTGAATCATATCCAAGGGTTTCCCTGTGATTAATTGATTCGCTCCATATCGAATCGCTGTTTTCACGGGGTCTAATAAAGCAGAAAGCAACCAGTAACCCTTAGAGATTGTGTTGACACGACCGATCCATTTTTGAGTTTGACGCCAATGACTAATCGCCATGAGATGACTTGCGGGAATATATTTTTCGGTCAAATCACTCAGATCATGAGCCGCTAACTCGATGACGGCGAGCAACTCGGGAATGGTCACCGGATCGAGAGGGTCTTTCGCTTCGGGTTGATAGACTTTGGAAATTTGTTGCGCTAATTCGCTTGCCGTGTCGAAATAAAATCGGGCTTCCCCCATCTGTTGCTGGGTGACTGTTTTTTTGAGAGTTGCTTCAATAATTTCTGCCGCAAGTCGATCGCGATTGGTCCAAAAATCGGGCGGGTTCATTTTTTGACGGGCACGGACATATTGTTTCTGAATCCGCCAAGCCAAAATGTATCCGGCACACATGCTGAGCGCCATGGGCCACCAAGCCCAGAATGTCCAGCCACGCTCCCAGATGTGAAAAGCCCCAACCCCGATGAGGAAAGCCAACGGTAATAAAATAAGAATGGCCGGTAGAATGAACCGCGACGGCTTCATGAATGGGACTCCCAAGGGAACAATAGATATTGTACGCGGGAGAGATCACGATTGCTGATGTTGATGCGAATGCGGATGCGAAGGTGAATGCGGATGCGATTCCTAAATCCTGAATTTCTCGAAGGGGGATTTTTTGAGAGACACGGGATTCAGTGAATGATAAGCAATCAAGTCATGAATAATCACACGGGATTCTCTTTGAGATGAGGAATTGGGTAGCCTATTCGCATCGGGATGCTATCAAAACAGAATTGATTCAATGGAGGATTCTATTTTATGCTGCGATCCTTTCTCATTTCTCTGGTATTCGTCAGTGTGTTAGGAGCAGGCGAATTCAATAAAGTTCTTTCCGTCGGAGATGCGGCCCCGAATTGGGAAAATCTCCCCGCGACCGATGGCAAGCAATACTCTCTCAAAAGTTTCCAAAATGTCGAATATCTTGTGATTGTGTTTACCTGTAATAGCTGCCCGACGGCAGTCGATTACGAAGATCGTATTATCCAATTTGCCAACAAGCATAAAGATAAAGTTGCAGTTGTGGCGATCAATGTGAATTTAATCAAGGAAGATTCTTTAGAGGAAATGAAGAAGCGGTCCAAGGAAAAAAAATTCCCGTTTGTCTATTTGTTCGATGAATCTCAAAAAATTGCCAAGAGTTTCGGGGCCACTTATACACCGGAATTTTTCATCCTGAATAAAGAGCGTAAAGTTGTGTACATGGGGGCCATGGACGATCGTAACAATGCAACGGAAGTGAAAGTTCATTATCTTGAGGATGCGCTCCATTCCTTGCAGAAAGGGGAATCGCCAAAGGTAAAAGAAACAGTTGCACGCGGATGCCTGATTCGATATAAACGGGTTCGAGAAGATTAATTAAGCAATGAAAAAACCTATCTTAGTAGGTTAACATTCAAGGAGTTTCAATGCCACGAGGGAAAGTTTATAATTCAGTCACTGGGACCATTGGCGATACCCCGATGGTCAAAATCCAGAAATTGATTCCTGCAGAACATGCAACGGTCTACGCGAAATGTGAATTTTTCCAGCCGCTCAATAGTGTAAAGGATCGAATTGGCGTTGCGATGATCGAAGCAGGTGAACGCGAAGGGTTGGTGAATAAGGAAACCCATATCATCGAGCCGACCAGCGGGAATACAGGAATTGCCCTCGCTTTTGTGTGTGCCGCCAAGGGCTACAAGCTAACATTGACCATGCCGGAATCGATGTCATTAGAACGTCGGGCCTTGTTGCGAGCCATGGGGGCCGAAATTGTGTTAACTCCTGCTACCGATGGGATGCGTGGAGCGGTGGTCCGTGCGAAAGACCTTGTGGCATCGACCCCCAATGCTTGGATGCCCCAACAGTTTGAAAATCCTGCCAATCCTGCCATCCACGAAGCGACCACCGGTCCGGAAATTTGGGAGGATAGCGGGCACGATATTGATGCCATCGTTGCCGGAGTAGGAACCGGAGGGACCATCACAGGGGTGACCCGCTACATTCGACGATTCAACCCGAATTTCAAAGCGATTGCCGTGGAACCGGTGCATTCTCCCGTCATCAGCGGGGGTAGCCCCGGCCCGCACAAAATTCAGGGGATTGGTGCCGGTTTCGTTCCCAAAAACTTGGATACCTCGTTGCTCAACGATATTGTGACCGTCAGTAACGATGAGGCCTTTGAGTGGGCACGCAATTTGGCCAAGTACGAAGGGCTTATGGTCGGAATCAGTAGCGGGGCCAATTTGTGTGCCGCCGCCAAAGTCGCCGCTCGGCCTGAATTCAAGGGCAAAAAGATTGTTACCATCATGTGCAGCTTGGGCGAACGGTATCTCTCGACTCCGTTGTTCGCTGGTCTGACCGGTTGATCCTTGGTGATTTCTCCGCCTGACAGGTCTATCCCCGATAGTGATTCGTGAGTCATGAATGATGATCGTGAGTCGTGAATGATGATCGTGATTCTTGTTCCTCGATCCTATATCCGACACCAAAAAAATAAGCCTTCGATCTTATCTTCTACACCAAAAAATAAGCCTTCGTGTCTTGGGTTGACCTGAGACACGAAGGCATTGCTTGGTTCTATTTCTGGGTTCAGAAATTACTTCTTGATGACCGCCATGCCACCTTTATCGTTGATGTAGATGATGTTGCCGTTATTCTCATCCACGAAGACTTCAACGCCCACTTTCGGGGTATCTTTGTCGAAGTCGGGTTTGTCAGCAGGTCGCACGCGGAGCAACAACCCGTGTTGCCATTTGGGACCTTTCACTTGGTCTTGTGCAACGCCGGTCGAGGTGTCACCAAAGAGGAAAAAACTCATGGCGGCACCGAGCAAGAAGGTACCCAGTGCTAACGTGACTGCGGAAATTTTGTTCATAGCGTTTCCTTGTAGGAATCCCTAGTGGTTTGTGAATCTCACCTAATCTATTTACAGACGAACAAAAACGGAATATCTAACACCCACATCGTATGAGATCGATTCACAATGTCGAGAGTGGGGCTTCTACATTGCTGAAGGGGGAATTTTCGTTTTGCATTCGTCTTCCCGAGTGGTCCAAGACGCAACCGGTTAGGTCTTGAGAGACGTTTGTGAATGGAATCGTTGGGAGGGTGTTAGGGTCGGGTCGGTGCATCGGTTTTGGGGAGTCGGATTCGGAATACGGTTTCTCCTTGCTCCCTAGCCCAAGAAATTTCCCCCCGATGAGCTTCAACTGCTTGTCGGGCGATGGCTAGCCCTAGGCCGATCCCCTCAGATTTATCGGTCACGAAGGGTTCAAAAAGGCGGTCCGCAATGGTGGCGCTGGGACCAGACCCGTTGTCGCGCACTTCAAGCAGCCAATGCGTCCCGTCTTCCTCGGGATTGAGTGAAACGCGCACGATTCCTTGGGGGCCTGCCGCCTCCATCGCATTGCTAACCAGATTCAAGATCGCATCACTCAATTGGGCAGAATCGCCGAGAATCCAACTGTCCGCAGGGAGTTGAGCGAGCTGAATGGAAATTCCTGCATGGTGACTTCGGGGTTCCAACAGTTGGACGGTTTGTTGAACGAGTTCTGCCAGATTCACTCGGGTGAATTGGCTAGGATTTGGCCTACCCAAATCGATGAATCTTCGGAGATTCGTTTCCACCATTTGCAATTGACGAAGCGCCACCGAGATCGGTTCGGTATCCACTGCCGAAGGGGACCCGAGAAATAATTGCAGCGAGAGCTTTACTCCCGTGATTCCATTCCGCAGTTGATGGGCTAATCCTGCGGCCAATTGTCCGAGTAGCCTCATCCGTTCCGAGGTTCGGGCAGCCTCTTGGAGTTGCGAAATCTGGTGGGCCATTTCGTTCACGGAATACGTCAGATCACGAAGTTCATCATGACTGCGGGGCAGCGGCATTGGGGTAAAATCCCCCTGGGCAATGGCACGGGTCCGTTTTTCGATCGCCCGTAGCCGGTTAATGAGCTGGTTTGAAAAACCGAAAGTGAGCAACACCGCAAACAACGCACACCCAAACCCCCATAAGAAAGGCTCAAAGGCTTCGGAAATCGTTTGCCGCAATCGGCTTTCGGGATACAGGATGTAAATGGTTTGTCCCGCATTCGGGCTGGGTTCTTTCAACGAAAGCCGATAGCAAAAATAGTGATGCCCTGCAACGGTGATCCGTGGGCCAAGCGATTGCTTATCAAAAAGATCGTCCTTGGGTAGGTTCATTGGACTCATCGCCAAGGTTTGATGGGTGGAACCATCGGGTAATTCGGAAAAAAAATCGACGCCCGAAAGGGCCTTCATTTGTTCCAGAATCGGCAAAGTCAAAGGATAAGTGGCTTGGGTCAGCGTTTCAGTAATCCCCTGAACTTGGTTAATGACCTGACGTTTCGCCCGTTCTTGAGAGGCGGACGCTGTCCACAAACCCACGAAGAAAATGCTCACTAGCACCAAGAAAAGGGGAATCAGAAAGCGAATGCGAAGACCAAGGCGCATAAGTAAGCCAATCCAAAGCAGGCGACGGGATCAGCATACAGAAAGGCAACAAAGGATGGAATCGTCAAATGGGGACGGTGTGGGGGAATCATTCGCTGCCGTTGCGGAAAATTTTTCGCCTTGTGGAGCAAGTGCAGGGGGCGCAAGCTGCCACGGGAATCATTCGCTGCCGTTGCGGAAAATTTTTCGCAGTAGGCCGGTGGTATCGTTCTTCTTTTGAGCAGGGGGCGCCGGCGTCGCTGCGGGGTGAGGAAGCGGCGGAAGAAGCGGGGAACTCGCCAGAGGGGCACCTGCGGGAGGCGGACCGGCCATGACCTCGCTTTTTCGTCGTGGAAACACGGTGAGCCGTTCCCGTAAGGCGGCATCGCCCCGTTGAGTCGCTTCGAGTTCGTGCTGACTTTCGGTGATCAGGCGGCGCAATTCGGTCTCTTGGCGGGCCAACAACTT
>CAZFDX010000145.1:0-4428 GCA_964518325.1 uncultured Alcaligenaceae bacterium
CGTGAAACCCATGGGGTGCTTTCCGGGTTTTGCCATTACCCATTACCGCAGTACCGATCCGGTCACCGGTGCCGTGAATCACAAGCCGCTTCTGTTGATGGGCGATAGCATTCGCATTGTCACTGCCAGTGCCACCAAACGCCTTGAACCTGTTTATGCCGATTTTGCCATTGCCGATTCGATCCAGACCGAGATTCCGGAATACGATCGGGGCTTTTTTTGGGTCAAGCTCGAAGATTTACAAACGATTCGCGGGATGCCCGGCCGATGCAGCCATATCCATATTCGTCTCAAAGATTATTCCAAGAATAAGGAAGCGGTCGAGGCCCTGCGTGAAATTTTTCCCGATGAACGCGAAGCTATCGTTCAAACATGGGAAGATAAAAACCGTACCCTGTTGGATGCCATCGATACAGAACGGGGCATTTTGAATCTGTTGCTCTTTATGATTGTGGGCGTTGCGGGCTTTTCGGTGTTGGCCGTCTTCTCGATGATTGTCCGCGAAAAGACCCGCGATATTGGTATTTTGAAATCGCTGGGGGCCTCGGATCGGGGAGTTATGTCGATCTTTCTCGGTTACGGGTTGCTCCTCGGTGGCTTGGGAGCCGGCCTAGGAATCGCCTTGGGGCTGACGATTGTTCATTACATCAACCCGATTGAACAATTCCTCAGCAAAAATACCGGTGTGGGCTTCGACCGCCGCGTTTATTATTTCGAGGAACTCCCGACCCATGTGCAACCCGAAATGGTGGCCTTGGTCACAATCGGTGCCTTGTTGATTTCGGTCCTGTTTAGTGTCCTCCCCGCTCTGCGAGCTGCGATGCTCAAACCGGTTCGGGCACTTCGCTACGAATAAACGAATGTGAATGAGAATGCGAAGGGGATGCCTTCGAGGGTATCTCGAAAACGTATCAACGAATGTGAATGCGAATGCGAATGCGAAGGAATTGCTTTCGCTATGATCTCGGAAAGGAATACCTATGATTCGAGCTGTGAACCTCACCAAGTCCTACCGCCGACATAAACACGTTGTTCCCGTTCTGCAAGGGATTGACTTGGAATTGCAACCGGGGGAATTTCTCTCGATCGTAGGGGCTTCCGGATCGGGAAAGAGTACATTGTTGCATGTGCTTGGCACGCTGGACAAGGCCGATTCGGGAATGATTTTTTTTGGTGACGAGCGGATCGATCAACTTTCGTCCAAAGAACGCGATCGATACCGCAACGAAAAATTTGGCTTTATCTTCCAATTTTATCACCTGCTTCCCGAGCTATCCGCAATTGAAAACGTGATGATGCCAGGGTTAATTGGTTCGAGTTTGTTTTCTTGGTGGCAGAAACGCAAGCAGATCAAAAAACGGGCTACCGAATTATTGGAACGAGTGGGCTTGGGGCATCGATTGCATCATAAACCTCGGGAAATGTCGGGCGGTGAGATGCAACGCACTGCGATTGCCCGAGCTTTGATTGCTTCGCCCAAAGTGCTTTTCGCCGATGAACCGACGGGGAATCTGGATGCCGAAGCAGCCGATGAGATCATTCGCTTGCTGCGGGAGATAAATCGGGAAGAGCGTGTGACGATCTTGATGGTCACGCACAATCTGGAGCTAGCTCGGCTCTCGGATCGTGTCGTGAAAATGTCGTCGGGGAAATTTAGCCCGTTGAGTGTGAATGCTCCCCCTTTGGGCTATCAACCTTTGAATGAGGTTCCCCATTTATGCCTTCCTGCCCCGCAAGTGTAATCGTAGGGGGAATGAGAACGCCTAACCTCGTCTCACCGCTTGAGAGATTGACGGAGAAAAAGGAGGGGAGGCGAGCGATCCGCTAGATTTCGCCGTCGCGCATCTTCCGAAGAATTTCGTCGGGGGCATCGCCGTAACCATTGGGTTCCAAGCTGGAACTCGCCCGACCTTGAGTGAGGCTCGCTAATTCGTCGGCGTAATTCAGGACCTCTTTTAACGGAACATTGGCAATAATGGTCGCACTTCTTCCGTTGGACTGCTGATCGCGAATATCGCCGCGACGTGCCAAAATGTAGGACATGACCGGCCCCACATACTCATCCGGAATGGCCACGGTGAGCTTCATCATCGGTTCCAATAGCTTGAGGTTGTCGCTATTGAAAGCATTGCGCACGGCCAAATCTGTGGCATATTCAAAGGCAGGTTCACTCGATCGCTCGGGGTCTTGCACCGCATCCAAAATGGTCGCATGCACATCCAAAATTGGGTTGCCATATTCTCCCGATTGCATGGCCGATTTGAGCGTCCTTTCGATGGCCTGAGAATACATCGGCAGAACCGTGTTCGGCTTGAGCTTATTCGTCACGGTGACCGGTTGTTCGAGCTTTTTCGGTTCAAACTGAATGATGACCTTTGCCCAAGCGGCGGTGTTTCCAATCTGACGATCGCATAATCCTTCAATGGTCACTTTTTCACGCAGCGATTCCCGATAACTCACTTGGGGTTTCCCGACGCGGACTTTCAAACGATAATCGCGTTCGAGTTTATGGCGTTTCACTTCCAGATGTAAAGTCCCCATACCGCTCATGAGTAACTGACCGGTATCCTTGCGGAACTCACAAACAAAGGTGGGGTCTTCTCGCTGCAATTTCGAGAGAGCATTGTTGAGCTTGTCTTTGTCTGCGCTCGATTCCGGCTCGATACTTTGGCTGACCACGGTTTGGGCAAAGCTAATGGGTTCCAGAAGGATCGGATGCTGGGTTTCGCAAAGGGTATCGCCGGTGACGGCATCTTTCAGGCCAATCATCACGACGATATCGCCCGCGTGAGTGCTTGGGAGATCATCGCGTTGACTGGGGTCCGCATGAATGTGATACAATTTCCCGACGACCTCTTTACTATCCTTGCCTGCGTTGAGAACCCGTGTGTTCGGTTTCAGGGTGCCGGAATAAATTCTTACGAAGAACAGATCGCCCGAATCTTGCGCAATCACTTTGAAGACCAATCCTGCGAAGGGTTCTTTCAGATCGGGCTTGCGCGATTCGGTTTTGTCGTTCTTTTTCGGATTGGTCCCCACCACCGGCGGGCGATCCAACGGGCTGGGCAAATAATAAACGATTCCATCCAACAGCGGTTGAATCCCGACATGCTCGCGCCCCGAACCACAGAAGACCGGTTGGATCAATCGTTTGAGGGTTTGTTCGCGAAGAAGTTTGCGAATGTTCTCGATGGGGATTTCTTGTCCTTCGAGATAGGCGGTGGTGATTAAATCGGCTTCGTCATTTTGTGAAAGCACATCGAAGAGATTTTCGCGATATTTCTGGGCTTCCTCGACATACTCACTGGGGATTTCCGTTTGTCGGATTGTCTTCCCGAAATCGGCCGATTCAAAGTACAAGGCCTTCATCGTCAACAGGTCGATGATGCCCGTAAAGTAGGTTTGCGTTTCTTTCGGGGAACCGGCACCAATGGGAATAAACACCGGCACAGGGTTCCCTTCGAGACGATCTTTGATTTGTGCTAACGTGTTGGCAAAATTGGCACCGACCACATCCATTTTGTTGATGAACACCAAACGGGGTACCCCGTATTTGTTGGCTTGTCCCCAGACCTTTTCGGATTGGGCTTCCACCCCTTTTTGGGCATCGAAAACACAAATGCAACCGTCCAACACCCGAAGCGAACGTTCTACCTCTGCCGTGAAATCGACGTGGCCGGGCGTATCGATCAGGTTCAGGGTATGGCCCATCCAACTGAGCGGCACACAGGCCGAGTAGATGGTGATTCCCCGTTGTTGTTCTTCAATATCGTAATCGGTCTCGGTGGTCCCTTGATCGACCCCGCCGAGTTTGTGTTTGGCACCGGAGTAGAATAACAGATGTTCGCTGGTGGTTGTCTTACCGGCATCGATATGGGCAATAATTCCGATATTGCGAATTTTGGACAGATCAACGGTCGACATTTTGAACCTCAGCGAGTCACCAACAGAAAGAATCTCTCTTAAAGGTATAGCAAATACAAATGGTCGTTAATCGGCACGAAGCGATTAACGACCATGAAATGTGAGAAACCGATGGGGTTACCATGCAAAATGGGAGAAGGCCTTGTTGGCTTCGGCCATTTTGATTGTATTTTCCCGTTTGGCCATGGCATCGCCTTCCTTCTTGCTAGCGGCAATGAGTTCATCGGCCAAGCGTTGGAACATGGGTCGGCCCGATTTGTCGCGGCAGGCTTCGATAATCCAGCGGATCGATAACGATTGTTGACGTTTCGGTTTCACGGGGATAGGCACCTGATAGTTGGCCCCCCCCACCCGACGAGACCGCACTTCCACGGTGGGTTTCACATTTTCGACGGCAGCCATGAAGATTTGCAGGGGGTCCGCATCGGGTAGGCGTTCCTTAATGCGGTCCATCGCATCGTAAAAAATACGGGTGGCCGTCGCCTTTTTGCCATCGTGCATGAG
>CAZFDX010000146.1:0-3629 GCA_964518325.1 uncultured Alcaligenaceae bacterium
ATGGTATCTACGGTGATTTCCGCTCGACTTTTGAGCACGACCACCAGACTCGTGAGGTCTTCTGGAGGAACCCGCTTGAATAATTCGATCCATTCCTGATTTGTCATCGTCACCTCTTGGGTTTGACTGAGGTCAAAGACCCGTTCAACTGTAGATCACAAATACCCCTTAGGCAAACCTCAAATTTCAACGATACCACAACCGCAGCAAAGGGATCGGCCAACATTCCCACATGGAATCGGATTTTTGCTTTCGGAAAGAACGGTGTGCAACAAGCATTTCGAGCGGAAATTACAAAGCGGCTTCGAGGCTGGAGGCTGGGGGATCGGCGTGAGGGCTAGATCGTCCGGGAAAAAGGGGCCTTGTGGGGATGGGGGATACTCACCGCGACACCAATCCCGAACTCCCTCTGGCTCGTATGGTTTGTTTCGACGTTGGGCGTAAAAAATGGGTCCTACGTTTTGTTCCGCTCTGATCCTACGGTTTGTTTCGACGTTGAGAGGGAAAAAGGGGCGTCGGTTTCTTCTGCCCCTAGGTCAGGGACCATGTGCTTGCTTTCTGGATCGAGACTTTTTCGTTTGCTTCTGGATAGAGACTCTTTCGTTTATTTCTGGATCGAGAACGCATAAACGGTGGTTTGTTCGTAAGTCTTTCCGGGTTGCAGAACGATCGAGGGGAAATTCTTTTGGTTGATTGAATCGGGGAAATGTTGTGTTTCTAGGCAGAAGCCACCATATTGTTTGTAAGTAGCACCACCCTTACCTTTCGTCTTACCATCAAGGAAATTCCCCGTGTAAAGTTGAATTCCCGGTTCCGTAGTCAGCACCTCCATCACGCGGCCCGATTTCGGATCGGTCACGCGGGCTGCCAACCGAAGCCCCTTGCCTTCTCGGAGAACGTAGTTCAAATCGTAACCGACGGGATCGGCCTTGATCTCCTTGATACGCTTGCCAATGGGGGTGGCCGTGGTGAAATCGAATGGGGTCTCTTTGACCGATTCGATTTTACCCGTCGGAATAAAGTTCTTATCCGTTGGGGTATACTGATCGGCAGCAATCATCAATTGGTGATCGAGGATGTCGCCGCTATCGTGGCCTGCCAGATTAAAATAGGCATGTTGAGTTAAATTCACCGGTGTGGCTTTGTCGGTCGTGGCGGTGTATTGAATGCGCCATTCGTTCTTCTCATTCAGCGAATAGGTGACGACCACATTCAGGTTTCCGGGGTAACCTTCTTCACCATCCTTGCTGGTATATTTCAATTGTAACCCGACGACCCCTTTGAGATTGATCGGATCGGCTTTCCAAACTTTCTTATCGAAACCCGAAAGGCCTCCGTGAAGGTGATTGGGGCCATTATTTTTTGCCAGTTGATATTCCTTCCCGTCGAGAGTGAATTTGCCATTCGCAATGCGATTGGCGACTCGCCCTGTGATGCACCCGAAATAGGGAGAACTTTTCACATATCCTTCAAGGTTATCGAACCCAAGGCAGACATCGCCGAGTTTGCCATCTTTGTCGGGAACTTTGAGTTCCGTAACGATCCCCCCATAAGTAATGACCTTCATGATGGCTCCACCGGCCCCCGTGAGGGTATATTGATCGATTTCGGTGCCATCAGCGAGCTTACCATAAGGGGCCTTGGTCACCCCTACCTTGGTTGCGGCAGGGTCTTTTTTGTCTTGGGCCTCGACAAGGCCGACAGAGAGTATCCCCAAAAGGGAACAGAGCAGCAGAGTACGCATGGAGTCAATCTCGGTTGAGAGAGGAACGGGCGAATGGTCTAAGATTATACAAATCTGCCAAAGGGAAACGAGGATTTCTGATTTTCTGAGATCGGCTTGACGGGGGGCCTCTTTTTTCTGATAAATCCCAATAAGCAACCCTTGCCTTTAAGTCGTTTTATCACTAGTTTATTCGTTTCGCTAAGTAGCAAGATGGATGATAGGGGAGAAGGTATGCCTTCGGTTTCGACAAATACGACAATGCTTAATCAACAGACGGCCCAACCGCAATGGATTCATATTTATGCAACCGATTTATTGGTAGGACGTTTGGCCGTAGTCGTGGCAACTCTCCTGCGTGGGAAGCACAAACCGACTTTTACTCCCCATACCGATAGTGGCGACTTCGTGATTATCACCAATGCCGAGAAGGTCCGCTTCACGGGTCGGAAATGGGAACAAAAAAGCTACCAAACCTATTCCCGCTATGCTGGTGGGCAAAAGATCATCCCTGCCACAGAAATGTTAGCGAGAAAGCCGGAAGAAATCCTATTCCAAGCAGTCAAACGGATGGTTCCACGAGGGCGTTTAGGTCGGGCCCAATTATCGAAACTGAAAATCTATGCCGGACCGACCCACCCCCATACCGCACAAGAACCGACCGATTTCAAACCCAAATTCTAAGGAATAATCCCAATGTCAATTAAAAAGGTTTATCTCGGAACAGGTCGTCGGAAAACTTCGGTTGCTCGGGTTCGTATCTCCGAGGGGTCCGGAAAGATTATTGTGAATGATCGTGATTTCAAAGACTACTTCAAAGAAGAACGAGATCGCGGTCTGATTTTGGCTCCCTTGCAGAGCATCGATATGCAAAACCGTGTGGATGTGTTCATCCGAGTGAATGGCGGCGGGATGACGGGCCAATCGGGGGCAGCTTGTCAAGGTGTCGCTCGGGCGTTGCTGAATATGTTCGGTGATGAACCCACGACTCCCACGCCGGCTCCGGAAGCGACCTCCACCACAGAAGGGGATCAACCCCCCGCAGAGATGAGCATTGCTCGCAAAATTCGTGCTTCGGGGTACCTCACCCGCGATAGCCGAATGAAAGAACGAAAGAAATACGGCCGCAAAGGTGCCCGTAAATCGTTCCAATTCTCGAAGCGTTAATCGGTTTATCGAGTCCACTTTCTTTTTCTGCATGAGGTCGCATTGCCGCGACCTCATTGCGTTTGCAAGGCCCCAATCTTTCGGGGGGAACCGTTGGGGGAACCTTGAGCCGATCGCGTCTGCATTGCATCACTACAGCCCCTTTGGCTAGGTCCAGACGACGCATCGAACACGCGCATGAACCTTGAGCGGATTGTGTTTCCATTTCCTCACGGCGTTCATCGGTTGGTCGCCCCGAGTCCGCTTCTGGCCACAACTCCAATCCTCGCCACGACTCCGCTTCTCGCCCCAAACTCCAATCCTCTGAGGATCGAACGAACGGAGTATCGAACCCTTTGAGGTCGTTCAACCGAACTTCGCTTTGATGAGTGCCAAATTTCTCCCATCTAGGGGAAGAAAGAGGTGAAATTCGGAAAGGGATTCGTTTTGTTACAGAATTGGTAAACTCCTGCATTGTCTAGGTTTAGGGATAGATTATTGAGGGCAATGGATAGCTTTTCCCAAATGGTGGCGATGGAAACGGCTGTGATTTTCGCTATTTCAGTAGAGTCCAATCTGCTCGAATCCTGAAACGATTTGTTTCGAGGTCTTTCCATGAAACGTTTTCTTTGCTCCTTGGTGGTCACCCTTGGGGCGTTTGTTTCTCCTGTGTGGGCAGCGCCGTTGCCGAAAGTGGGGGAACTCCCCCTGATCGTGGCCCAAGCCAAGTCTTTCCAATCGATGACCGACTTGCTCAAGG
>CAZFDX010000147.1:0-5112 GCA_964518325.1 uncultured Alcaligenaceae bacterium
GGATGATATTGGGGGTCGATCCAGGTAATCCCGAACCCACGGGAGGCGGGGTGTTGACTAACCCTCGGCGTAACGATTGACCCGAGGGGGTCGTTCCTGTTTCAAACATTTGTGCGAATGTGGGCGAAACAACCCCTAAACCCAATGCACAACCCAGTATAATTCGGAATAAATTTTTCACGGAAAGATTCCCCCAAGAAACTTTAATCAAAATTGGTAAATACCGTACAAAGGAGAAAAAAAAAGCTCAACTTGGCAGGAATGCTCTGCCATTTCCGGTGAAAATGGAAAGTGAAGGAGCTTATGAGAGGGAGGGAATCGGGGCAAAATAGATTAACGAGTTCGGATGTGCAGGGCCGCTAATGAGTCGGAGTCAACCGACTTGCTCTTCCTCACTCTGGTTGGACTTGTTCTCCCTCACTTTTATCGGAGTTGTTCTCACGGGGGATATTGGACTGGCTCTGATTCACGTTACTGAGAAAATCGCGAATGAAATGGGATACGCCCTTGAGCATCGATGCTTTGAAAAAAGCAAGAACTCGCGACAGACCTTGAATCTCAAATCGAACTAGGAAGTTTTCACCTAATACTTCAACACGCCGTGCGATTCCAGAAGTTTTCACCTAATACTTCAACACGCCATGCGATTCCAGAAGTTGGAGAATCCACGGGTGCCGCCACGGGTTATTGAGACAATAAAAGGTCGAAAAAACCGAAACCCCTAGGCCCAAAATCGCCAAGATGCGCCCGATTCGAGATTGGGAAAGCACTTGGATAGCCGGAATCAATCCCAACAGCAAAATGAAGGTGAACCAAAAGAAGGGACGGGGACCACAAGTCCAACCCCCGTAATTGTTGGTCTTGATGGTGAAGTATCCGATGACCACCCCCAAGACCAACAGTAGGACAAATCGCATGACCCCACTAAGCAATTTCGAGGGTAAGAAAAATCCCGCTATCGCAAATAACCAAATGGGCGTTAAACTGAACAAGCCATGATGGCCAAAGGTGTAATGGAATAAGTAGACCCCCTTAGGTTCATCGGCAAAATCGATCCCTTCGGGTTTGGGTAACCCCCGTTCTTGCCAACGGAGTTTTTCCCAATGGCTACCCGGAAATTCATACCAAGGGCCGCCAAAAGTGGCATAAATGGGCTTCCAAATTCCATAGGCATGGTAGTTAATCAAGGTTTGAGCCACAATCGGAACAGCCACGGCAGGGATGTAGTAAATAAGTCCCTTAGGCGAATGTTGGAATATCAAAAGTGCACTCGCCGCTGCTAACGCAGCTGTCGGCGGATCGAGACTCACGGCCAAGCCAGCACTGAAGCCGGAGAGTAATAAACTCAGTGGGGTCCATTTCTGCCGCAGGGCAAAATAAACCGGTACGGCCACACATCCTGCCGCAGGGACGTGATTATTCAGAGTGATGGCAAAGGTGGTTAAAAAAGTTCCGAAACAAGCAGAACAGTAAACAAACATCGCAGTCCAATCATCAATCTGATATTCGTTCAAGACCCGAGCGAGAAGGTATAAAATCAGGGCGATGGGTATCAAGTTGAAGGTAATCAACACCGTTGAGACAACCGGCCAAGGGTCTCGTCGCAGGTCCCATTTGAAAATCGTGTGTAAAAGCCAGTATTCCCCCGCCACTGCCACGGTCAACAGAGGAGGTTTAGTCGCGTAATACTTGTAGGTTTCGGGGTGCAGGACTTTATCAACGGATTTATACCCATCTTGAAACACAATCCCCACATCGCCGTAATCGATGCCCCCTTTCCCGTTCGGTGTTCCCTGCGGATTGGTTCGTTCCCCGATGATAAATGTTCCCTCTTCGATCAAACTCCGAACGGTGGCCCAACGGACCCGATCGTTCGAGCCAAACGTGGGGGAAGGAGTCGGGGTTTCTTTCGGCCAGCCCCCCCCCCGATTCGGGTATGCCTTGAATAAGGAGGGTTCATACACCGATTCGACGTTAATAATCCGTGCCGTGGCAATCCCTAGCGAGATACAGGCCAACAGAAAAAACAACGAGGAACGAGTTTGTGGATTCATGTGGTTATCCTATAGGCTGGTCGCTCATCTCTCAGGGGGGCAGGAGGTGGGGGAGACAAAAATCGGCATCGGAGAGAGACACGAAGTTTTGGCATGGGTGAGAGGCAAAAATCGGAATCGGACAAATCAAGCCGGCCATTTTTTAGTAAGGTCCCTCTTGCCAGTTGGGAAAGAGCAACTTATTATATCTGCAAGTTTGGACCGTGGGTCTAAGGCATCTGATATGCCCCCCATGACTGATCCAGAGTGACCGAGGGAACAGGCCCGTTGACGTCACAGCAACCCGCTTAAGGTTTCTTTCAACCTTTAGAAATGGTGCTAATTCCTGCCCGGTTTGGCCGGGGAAGATCATGATCGGGTGAATGCAACCCACCCCTTCTTATCCCTTATTGCAATTCTCACGCAGAATTTGCAATCCTACCGGACTAAATTTATTCTCCCTTGTGTTGCAGACTGCTTAAACAGCCAAGGCATTGACTATGTCGGATTTCTCACTGGGTTTACGGTGTCGAGTCTGTGGTAAATTGTACCCCAAAGAGCCAATTAACTTTTGCAAAGATGACTTTGGCCCCTTAGAACTCGATTACGATTACGAAGCCATTGCCAAAAATATCTCGCGTGCGAAGATCGAAAGCCGACCCCGAAATATGTGGCGTTACCGTGAGTTATTGCCCTTAGAAGGGGAACCCACCGTCGGAACGCAGGTAGGGGGAACCCCCTTGGTGAAGGCCGATCGGCTCGCAGAAGCTCTGGGCTTGAAAAAAGTTTGGGTGAAAAATGATGCGGTCAATTACCCGACCTTATCCTTCAAAGATCGGGTCGTGGCCGTGGCTTTGAGCAAAGCGCGTGAATTTGGCTTCAAAACGGTCGGTTGTGCCAGCACGGGCAACTTGGCCAACAGTGTGGCTGCGAATGCCGCCGCCGCAGGATTGGAAACGTATATTCTCGTCCCCGCCGATTTGGAACGCTCGAAAATTCTGGGGACCAGTATTTACGGTGCCAAGGTCATTGGCGTTCATGGAACCTATGACGAAGTGAACCGACTTTGTACCCAAGTGGCCTTCAAATATAATTGGGGCTTTGTGAATATCAATCTGCGGCCTTTCTATGCCGAAGGCTCTAAAACCTTTGGTTTTGAGATTGCCGAAGATTTAGGTTGGCGTTTCCCGCAACATGTGGTTTCACCGATGGCCGGCGGGGCTTTGATCGGCAAGATTCATAAAGCCTTTACCGAATTGCACCGAATCGGTCTGGTGAGCCAACCCAATCAGACGAAAATGTACGGCGCCCAAGCCACCGGATGTAACCCTATCGCAGATTGCGTGAAATCCGGACGGGAACGACATAAACCTATCAAAAAGCCCAACACCATTTGTAAATCTCTGGCCATTGGTGACCCGGCCGATGGCTATTTTGCTGCCAAACTGATCCGCGAAACGGGGGGCTGGGCCGAAGATGTGACCGACGAGGAAATTATCGAAGGAATGAGCCTTTTGGCCCGCACCGAAGGAATCTTCGCTGAGACCGCCGGCGGGACAACCGTCGCCGTCACGAAAAAACTCGTCGAACAAGGGCGTATCCCCCGTGATGAGGAAGTCGTGATTTGCATCACGGGCAACGGCCTGAAAACGCAAGATGCTCTGTTCGATGCCATTGAACGACCCGTCGAAATCAAACCCACATTGGCTGACTTTGAACCCCTCTTGGCAGGCGAACTCGTTAGCTCACAAAGCTAAGGCCCCATGCCGAGCTTTCCAGCGGAACCCGTTTTTCCAACCTAAAGGGAGTAGGGGGATCGATTTATCAACATTCCCCTTCGAGTTCACGATCCGCTCGCTGGGAAAATCGTTGCACCGCTGGAAGACGATTCGCTCCCACTGGTCCCACGATCCACTCACTCGAAGAACTCGGAACGATGTTCCATCTCACTTGGAGAATTCGGAACGATGTTCTATCTCAAAAACGATCCCTGTTGGACCGGCATTGATGACAGGGGTATTTCCGAGCAGTTCCCGTTTCTGAGCCGAAGCGTGGATATGCCCACACACCGCCAAAAGAGGCTGTGTTCTTAAAATACATTCGCGGATACTCGTACTCCCTAAGGATTCTCCTTGCGCATTCCGATCGACGGCACCTTTCGGGGGAGAATGGGTGATTAACACACACTGCGGCGGGCAATTTTGCAGCAATTCCGTTGCTTGAGATTCGGTAAAATCGTAGCTCCACGAACCAAAGGGGGTAACGGGAATTCCTCCGCCAACGCCGAAAAAATCGATGCCGTTCAGGCGAATTCCCGTCCCATGCAAAACGTGAATGTTCGTCCAATCTTGACACAAGCGAGCGAGCGCTGCCTGTGTTTCGTTGTTGCCGGCAACAATCACAAGGGGTTTCGGGGATTGTTTCAAGATCGTCAAACAATCTGCTAAGCCGGTGTGCATGTTGGCAAAATCGCCAGCCCCAACGAGCACATCATATTCCGAAGCCCGATTGAGTAAATCGTGGGCGGCCCGTACATCCCGATGCAGGTCCGAAAAGAGCAACAAACGCATAAAAAAGTCCCCTCGACAGCTTTGCTTGACCTGTGGTAATTTAGCGAAATTCGCAACACAATGGTAAAAGGAGTGGCCCAACCATGAAACGAAGTTTGCAGTTGTTTTTAGGTGTAACGATAGCGCTCTTCGCGGTGGCTGTCTCTTTCTATTGTGCCCCCCCCCCAAATGAACCGACGGTGCCGACTCCTGTTTCCAAGGGGGGGAACTCGGGGTTTCCTCGTTATAAAGAAACTGAAGACGATCTCAAATTACCCGATACGGTTTTTCATAATGCCTTGCCTTATTCTGGGAAAGAGAATCAAGAGGAACTCAAATTGCCCGATCCTGCTGAGTTGAATGCGTTGCCCGATTCTGTAAAAGAAGAGGCCATCAACATCAACGATCCTGCATTTCTCCACATCAAAAACCAACTGAAAATCGATATTTCGCTGCCCAAAGGGGACGAAGATTTAGAAGTGCTTCGCGCCAGTGCAAAGACAGTATCGCCCCCCCCCCCAGCGAGGATG
>CAZFDX010000148.1:0-5172 GCA_964518325.1 uncultured Alcaligenaceae bacterium
CTTCAGGGAAAACATAGTCATGCACGGGGTTCCGCTCAGGGCCATGCACATAACGGTTTCCCGGTTCACGGAAAGGACGGGTCCGTGCTGCAAGGAATTCCCAACGCTTTTCTCGAACCTGGCGCGATTCGGAAGGAAGTCCCAGTTGCGAACGGGTCCACATGATCGCTCGTTCTGCAGCGGGATTAAACCCATCGGGATCGCATAAGGCCCCTTGATCGTGATTGCCGAGCAAAACTAATTTGCAATTCATCACCAAATCGATACATTCCCGAGGGTTCGGCCCATAGCCGATGACATCACCCAAACAATAAATTCCCTCATCGACATTCTGTTTTTTTATATCTTCTAGCACGGCCTGAAGAGCTTCAAGGTTTCCGTGAATATCTGAAATAATGGCCTTCACAATTTTCTTCCCCGACAACAAATAAGCCTCAGCTCCCCTTTGAGAACGCAATCGAGTGGGGGGACCGGCAGGAGTTAGTCTATTAATCGAGTCTACTTCCTATTAGTTGATTGTGTCAAGAGGATGAAACCAGAAGAATCAGGCAGAATAGGAAACCTAGAGGGGATTGCGACGATTCCGAGCATTGTAAGGGGATCATTCTTGTTTCGTAAACCTTTATAAATTTGTAACATAGGGTAACCGTAACCGGTGGTTCTCATTTCTGAATCGCTTCCCAAAATTTCTCGGCAGAAATCTAACAATTTTCTTCATGATATTATGAGAGCCATCTCATTTTGTCGGCGGGTCGATCGAACCGTTCTTATCCTAGGTCCTAGTTCGAGAGAACGGCACTCGGTTAGGATGGAAAAGATTTGCGATTATCGAACAGGTAGTAAATGGGTTGGGAATACCGGCTTTTTTCGATCGTTTCTTGGGTGACTTTGGCCCCTCTTTTCCCGTAAATCCTCGAATAATCTCGGGAATCATGTTTGGAAGGATGTCTGGAACAATCCCGAAAGGCCCCCGACTTCCGATGAATGATCGGCCCGATTTTGCGAAAGCCTGCCCTTTCAAAAAACGGGTTGATGTGACCAAGGGCGGTCAAAGTTTCAATCCAAGGGATCGGGCAGGTTTGGCAGGCTCGTTTCACGAAATAGCTGGCGATCCCCGCACCGCGATAGGTCGGGTGTAACACCACGCGGGATAAAAGCCAAAGTTGTTCGTTCAAGGCGGTTAATGCCACCGCCGAGCGCGGATTTTTGAGACCAAAGGCTCGGCTGCGGAGAGCAAGCGCTGCGGCCGGTGTGCAGAAAACGCAAATGCCGATCGGTTCTTGTTCGTGCCATAATAAAACCACCCGACGGACACAAGCTAAGTGATGGGATCGATAATGCCACCGAGCGAAATACGACCAATCGCTTTTGGTACCTTCACTGAGCCAAAGTTGATCGGCAAAGCTGATGGGCTTTTTTTTTTCGGCTCGCGATGCACTTCCACGCGACCTTCCCCGTAACAGCGAATCCACACATCGGGCGCCAAGTCTTCCACAATATCCTCATGGGTCGTGGCCAACAGCAAGCCGATTCCAGAACGACTGACCCATTTCCGCAAGTTGTAACTCACGACCTTGGCCAACGTCCGATCGAGATAGGCCGCATATTCGTCTAACAAAACCATTTGCCCTGCCGATTGCGATTCCAAAGCAAAGGCCAAGCGGAACCGGTAACGCTGACCATCGGAAAGTTCTGAAGGACGTCGTAGCATCAGTCGGGGTTCAGCCAAGCCACAGGCACTGAGCCGATTCAATCGCTCGGGGATCGGTCCCGTCAGGGCCTCTACTAGGGGGACTTCTGGGAGGTTTATGGTCATGGCATCTTGCGCTGGGAGTTGTTGCCCGATCGCTCGCATCAAGGACGATTTTCCCGAACCCGAAGGGCCGGTGAAAAGCACCAATTCATGCGGTTGAATTTCCAGTTGCAGATTCTCGGCCACGATCAAGGTTTCGCTCGCATCGGCCAGACCAAACCAATCGGCCACTTGACCGGTTGCAATACTCCGAGACTGAGGACGAACAGAATAACGAATGTTGATGGGTTGTAACATGGTAACATTTCCCTTTTCTAAGAATCAAAAAAAGAAAGAAGATCAAACCAACAGGCAAGCGAATGAAAATCTTCCCCGCGTTGCGTTGAATGAAGTCGAGAGAGTGGGAGTGAAGTCGAGTGAACCAGTGAGCTAGTGAAAAAGGCATCTTTCTCGGACCTTGGGCCTTCGGTTACAACAGGCGAATTTTCGGCATAGGAACGCGATGACTTTCCAGAATGAGGGTGGCAGCCGCATCGATTAAATCATCATGTTCACACAATGGATACTGCGTCAATTGTTCGTAAAAAGGCTGTTGCTCGGGGTGCGGTTGACCTTGACCCCCTCGGAGTAGAAAGGCCCCGTTTTCCACCGCAAGCCCCAAGGCAGCGATTCGGCTGGCTTTACTGTGATTGTGGACGATCGGCTTGATTTTGTAACCAAAGGGGTTTTGTTGAATGAGCAAATCGACGACGGCTCGGAAGGCTGCGTTCGCTTCAAACAAAATCACATCGGGTTGAAATCGATCATTCAGGGTGCCCAGTAGGCGAACCAAATCGGGGGCAGGAATGCGAGTTTGCAGCGCATCCAAACAGAAGAATCGCCCCCCCTTTTGACCCACGGTGACTAGGGCAGAAAAATCGGCGTGCTCGTGGTGCGAAACGGCGGGGTCCACAGCCAGAATCACCCGATCGAATGACTCGGGGAGTTGCTCCCAAAATCGAACCCATTGTCGCGGAATCGCACAATCTTCTTCCGAGATCGGTTGCAAGTGATAGCCCCGAGCAAAAGAGGCCGTACCAATTTCGGCCCGTCGCTGTGCCAAGGCATCCCGAGGCCAGCGTTCCGGCCAGATTGGTTCAAGGTTCGGGCCGATCGCTCGTCGAAACAGAGCAAACGCTTGGCTTTGTTTGAGTTCTTGGTTCAGATCATCCCGATGCCAAGGAGTAAACAAACACCACACCCGACCATCCGGTTCCAGTAGGTTCATGAGGTTATCTCGGAACATTTTCTTAGCATGTTCGCGAATCTTGCTTGAAAACATGGCTTGCACATCCACCACGTCATCACAAATGAGCAGATCGCAGCGGGCACCGGTTGAACCGCTGTCGATCCCGCAGGAAGTGACCGAAGGGCCGATCACCCCACCGGAGCGATTCACGGTGAAGCGTGTTTCGCTCCATGGGGAACTTGGGGTTAAATGAGGAAAGACCAATCCCAAGCGCCGATTGTGAGCGATGCTATCGCGGAGGAATCGGCCTCGTTCCAAGGCCAAGGCTTCCGTCGCACACACAATGCGGATTCTTAAATTGGGGGCATGCCCTAGTTCCCAGAGAATTCGCCCACAAATTTGAAAGGTTTTGCCATGATCGCGGGGCAATTCCACCAGTCCTTTGCGAGTTTGTGACCAAAAGGCTTGTAATTCCCGATGGAGTTTCCCCTGTTGGATCGGTTGACCCGTCGAGGTGGTGAAACACCATTCGAGAAATCGGTTCGGATCACGACGAGCTTGACGAATGGTCCATTCCAGTTGCAGCATCGTTCGCAAGGTGAGATTCTGCACTTGAGGTAAGGGGGGCAAGCTCGATTCGGGAGGGGGAGTTAGGGGTTGCTTCTTCGAGGAGTTGCAAAAGTTCATGATCGTTCAATCCTTCAACCATTTGAGCCAAATTGGAAAGCTGCGATTGGGGAACCTTGGGTTGCGAATGACAAAAATCGAGAAGGGTTTTGGCCGCATCGCGTTGGATTTTTTCATCGGCACTTCTAAGTATTGTTCGTAAGATGTGAATCGCTTCAAGAGTAGCATTTCCTAAGTTATTTTCAAGACTCTCCACCGTGCTTGCCTATTTTGTAGCCTGTTGCCGATCTTCGGCACTTTCGGTGGCCCAACGGTGTAACGTCCGAGGATTGCGATTTTATATCCGTGCTAATTCGTTCCATGAAACGCCTTTTTTCCGGAGTTGAGCCGCTTTTTGAAGGAGGGGATCGACTTTTTTGACTGGTTCAGACATGACAATTACCCCAAAATCGAAGGGTCGGGATTCAACCGGTTACAACCATACACTCGAAGTGATTGTTGTCAAACGAACACCGAACAGGAACTTGACGACAAGCCCAAAACCGAAAGCACATGGCAACAGATTCGGCACAGGCCATTTATCAAACGAATGACGAACAGGAACTTGGGATAGGGCCTCGTTCCTTGTACTCGAATGGGCCTTGTTGCTTGTACTGGAATGGGCCTCGTTGCTTGAACTGGGATAGGCGCTTGCTCTTGGGAGAAGTAGAGACTAGGAAGGGGTTCGTGGAAGGAGATTTCGTGGAAGAGGACTTCGTGGAAGGCGGAAGAAAGAATCAGCCCCCTTGCTTTTCACGACGGGCTTTTTCAATCGCGGCTTGGATTTCTTTTTCGTACTCGGCATCCATTTCGCGAATCTCCCGCGTGTCGCGTTTCGATTGCCACCAAGACCACGCAATCGCCAGAATCCCAATCAAAATAACCGTTGCAGTGATCGTGGGGTCTTTCTCTTTGCTGCCCAAATGATGGGTAATCACCAAAGGCAAAACCAAAAGGCTCACCATGTTCATCACCTTAATGAGCGGATTAATGGCAGGGCCGGCCGTATCCTTCAAGGGGTCTCCGACAGTATCACCGGTCACACTGGCCTTGTGCTGCGGCGAGCCTTTACCTGTCAGTTCAGAGCGTTCTTGATCTTCTACCATTTTCTTGGCGTTGTCCCAAGCACCGCCTGCGGTGGCCATGAACACGGCCAAAAGTTGGCCCACAACAATCATCCCTGCTAAAAAGCCCCCTAAAGCATAAGGGCCGAGCAAGAAGCCAACCAGAACCGGTGCAAAGATTGCCAACAATCCGGGTCCAATCAGTTCCTTTTGAGCCGTGCTGGTGCAAATATCGACCACGCGGCCATATTCGGGGCGTTTCTTCCCTTCCCAAATATCTTTGTCGGCAAATTGTCGGCGACACTCGTTCACGATCAAGAACGCAGCCCGACCGACCGCCCGAATCGTCATGCTGGAGAAGAGAAACGGAATCGCCCCGCCAATCAACATTCCGATAAAGACCTCGGCTTGAGCGACCGACAGAACGCCGGAACTTTCCGTGAATTGTTTCGGGGTGAGCA
>CAZFDX010000149.1:0-4747 GCA_964518325.1 uncultured Alcaligenaceae bacterium
ACATCATCCTCTGCGACCATCGGCTTGAGCCTTTCTTCGGGATTGCCAATGAGTCGTGCCCGAGCATCGGCACTGCGGAGTTTAATCGTTGCCGGTGTATACAAGGCCCGCAAAATTTGTGTGGAACTCGAATAAGCGGGGTCCATAGCCCGCAGAAGGGTGATGGCCGAGAATTTCCCCGATTGGTCAATCCGAACAGCCAAGGTATTTTTCTTGGTGACTTCGATTTGAATCCACGAACCCCGTTCGGGTAAAATTCGGCACGAGTGGAGTCGTAAATCTCCTTCGGTGTTCACTTCAAAATCAACGCCTGGGGAACGATGGAGCTGACTGACCACAACCCGTTCTGCCCCGTTGATAATAAATTCCCCTCCCCCAATCATAATGGGCATTTCGCCGAGGAACACATCAAACTCTTGCGCGGTGCCATCCCCCTTTCGCAGCCGGAGAAAGACTTTGAAAGGTCGGCCATAGGTCAAACGAAGGGCGCGGCACTCATCGGGTTCATAACGGGGGCGGCCCAGTTCATATCGGATGTATTCTAAAGCGACCTTCTTATCATAACTTTCAATAGGAAAAATCTCTCGCAGAACCCCTTCGAGACCAATCGGTTCTCGTTTATGGGGGGGCACATCCAATTGCAGAAATCGAGCGTATGCCGTCGTTTGCACATCCGTTAAAGGTGGCACTTGGAAGGCATCTCGGTTCCGTCCAAAATTTCGCACAGTTTTCGGCTGAAGCGTGCGCTGAGTCGTAATAGCCATATGTAAGAAACTCCCCCTAGGAAAACTCTAAGCATAAGTGTGCAAAACTTGTGGAATTCTGTTCCAACAAGCCTTGCAAAAACCGACGGAAGGCATTATGAGATTATGGGTGGTGTGTAATTCCAAAATCGGTAATGAAAGAAAACCAACGGCAGATCGGTACGTAATTTGGGTAAACGCATAATTAGAATGGAGGGTTTTATTCGGTTGGTACGCATTAACATAGTTGGTTGATGGCGTATCAATCGCACCCTCGAGTGACACGATCGAGAGGCCCATACGGCCCGAAGCTCTGAGACATACTATACATATGCCCAGAACTCCGTCGCTGCTTGGCCGTACAAGTTGCGTAAATGATAGTGTATTCCTGTCTCACCTACTTTGTCCAGTCAAAAATCCAAAAAATTCTCAAGTTTTTCCTTTTTCCTTTCTCCCTCCGAATCCCAACAACCCTATGGATGCCTATTTTCCTCCCAATCCCCGCACCTGATAGATGCCTATTTCCTTTCCGATGGCTCTTCTTTCGTGATCGAATGCTCGTCTTCTCGAAATCTCTGCACCTGATTAGGGCCTATTTCTTTTCCTTCCGTGCTTTCTAGAATCACTCCTCAACGACGTTTCTGAGAGCGAGTCCTTACTGTGTCTTCATCGATTGATTACAAATCTGCCGGCTTGGACCTAGATATTTATAACGATACCATCGACCGCATTGGCAAGTTGGTTCGTAAAACCCACACCAAAGGGGTGATTGATAAGTTCGGCGGCTTTGCGAGCCTTTTTGCCTTGGATGTGGAACGCTGGCTTTTCTCGGGCGGGTATCGCAAACCGGTTCTCGTGACCTGCACCGATGGGGTCGGCACCAAGCTCAAAGTCGCCACCTTGTGCCAAAAATATGACACTGTCGGGATCGACTTGGTTGCCATGTCGGTCAATGATTGTATTTGTTGCGGGGCCAAACCTTTGGTCTTTCTCGATTATCTTGCCATGCCCAAAGATGATCCCGAATTGGCCGAGAAACTAATCACGGGTATGGTGGCGGGGTGTCAGGAAGCCGGTTGTTCCCTCGTCGGAGGAGAAACCGCGATTCTCCCCGATACCTACTCTCCGGGCGATTTCGATTTGGCAGGTTTCGTCGTTGGGGTGGTCGAACGCGAGGAGGTGATCGATGGCTCGCAAATTCAGCTAGGCGATGTTATCTTGGGCATTTCCTCCACCGGCTTGCACTCCAACGGTTACAGCTTGGCTCGCAAAATCATTTTTGAACATGGGCAACTTCAGGTGAACGATGTGATCCCCGAATTGGGTAAAACGGTGGGCGAAGAACTGTTAACCCCCACTCGTATCTATGCCAATGCGGTGCAATCGGTTTTGAATCACTACCCCAAAAAGAAGAAGGGGATTCGGGGGCTAGCTCACATCACAGGCGGCGGAATTGTCGAAAATCTGCCCCGTGTTCTTCCGGAAAACAAACGAGCTTTCATCCTCCGCGATTCTTGGCCTGTACCACCGGTCTTTACTTGGTTGCAGAAACTCGGGAACGTCAAACAGGATGAGATGGATCGGGTCTTTAACTGTGGCATTGGCTTTGTGATGGTCGTTGCCAAAGAATTGGCCGCCGACATCCAAAAACGCCTGACCGACGAAGGTTACCCCACCCATGACCTCGGCGAAATTCGTGAAGGCCCCGTCGGGGTTTCGTGGGTTTAATCCTCGCCCAGTAAGCATAAAGTACCCAGTAAGCATGGAGTGTCGATCCGGCAAAGGAAGTGCGCTCGCCAAACGGCTCATCTTCCACTCGGTAAGGATGGCATGCGACTTTGATCGAGTGTCGTTCCTCGGAATGAATTCGTCTTCTTCAGGTCTGTCAATGATCTTATCGAACGATCCGGCAAACGATTCGCTGCCAGCATCGTCTTTAATCTTAAAGGCCCCCTTTATAAATGAGGAATTTTCTGCATGTTCGGACGAATTTCGATTCTCGGCGTATCGTGTTTGACCTTAATCGTTTTGTGCCAATCGTTCGCAGAAGCGGACGTGGCCTACATCGTGAGTACGCCGGCACAGTCGGCCATTTCCGCGAAAATAATCGTCAAAGGGGAGGTCAAATCGATCGAGAAAGATTTGGTCGAAGTATCGCCTTTCCCAAACGCTCCCAAGGAAACCCCGAAGATCGGCTATCGGATTGCCATTCTCAAACTGAAGGAATCCTTGGTAGGGGCCAAAGGTCTGACTGAAATTCGAGTGGGTTATCGGATTGGGTTAGCCGTTGTGGGCGAGGATCGGCCTCGCAAACGTCCCCCTGTGATCGGTACCAATGCCCCTGAGTTGGAGGTCGGAGACGAAGGCTACTTTATGTTGGTTCCGCATTTTGAAGGGGATTTCTACGTTTACTCGGGTCGGTTCAGTAGTGGACCACTCCTCACCAAAAACCCCAACACCGAAAAAGAACTCCCGACCCTCAAAAAAATCGCTACGGTTCTCAAAGACCCCGTGAGTTATCTCAAAAGCAAGGAAACAGAAGAACGATTCTATGCCCTAGCGATTCTGACAAATCGTTATCGCGAGGGGAATCCGTCGGATCGCAGCAAGGCCGTCGAAATTCCAAAAGAAGAAACGCAACTGCTTTTGGATGTTTTGAGCGAAATTCCTTTCGATCCTAAGCTGAACGGGGTTCCTCCAAAAACAGAGCTTTTCACGGTCCTATTGAACGAGAATCTCAACCAACTTGGTTTCAAATACCCGATGGCCAAACCTGGCGAAGATATTGCCAAACTTTACGAACAATCGTTGAACGAATTTATAAAAGCGAATCGGGAAAAAATCGTGTTAAAGAAATGGGTGCAGAAGTAAAGGAAAAAGAAGAGGTGCGGTGCGGCACGGGACAACATCGCTCACCTGTCACCACATAAGCACCGCCGAACAGGATCAGGAAAAAAGCATCACGCGCCGCCATCAGCTACAGCGAGTGGTTCGGCGACTCCGACTCACTCACGCCTCGCCACCGTACACAGCAGGATACTCACGCCACACCCCCAGCGAGTTGGGAGGAACCGACGCGGGCCGACAACTCCGAATCTGAGCGGCCTTGGCGCCAAAGCGAATACCCTCCCGAGTGAGTCCTTCGTAGTCGGACACCAACAGGTTCATTCCTTCCCATTGGCGATCTCGAATATCATCCAAGGAAAAGCCCGGTGTTTGAATATCCCAAGGACCGCAGACCGTGAGTACCAAGTCTCGGACTTGGTTGAAGACGATCTCCACCTCCCAAAACTTTCCATTCGGGTCGGGCCAACCTGCGGAGAGCGGCGGTCGCCTTTGAAGCAACAGGTGTAAGGCCAAATCAAAGCTAGCCCCGTCCCAATTCTCGAATGATACCCGACGAATGTAGGCGACATCGGCAGGTTCCCAGCGCCCCACCTGCGTAACGACGATCTCGGTTCCAGTAACGAGGTCCATCACAATGCCTCCTGTCGCCAAACGATCGAAACTCAGCGGCTCCGCTTTCGATGAGCTTCGGGTCACAAACATCCTATGAAGGGGGGGGAAGCTGCAGCGACTGGTTCGGTGTGCCTTTACCAACTTGAGAAGGTACGACTACCAGTCGGCCCCCAGCGATTCATTTCCATTTGGGGTGACGGCTGACCAAAATGTCAGAGGGGAAACACTTTGCGGGACGAGCCGTGCGCTTCCATCCAGCATACCGACGACCAACCCCGAGGTGCGTGGGGTTTGGGGAACTCCAGGAAGGCACTCGCCGGCTTTAGGTCTTACTTGGTATGTGAATGTCGACGCCTTTAACGTATCCATCGGGTCAGGGCCGGAGCGCAGGTGCGCAAAGACAGCAGCAGGATCGCTTAAATTGTTCAAGTCTGCCTGAGTCCACTCGATGAGTACTGTGTAGTGTGAGAAACCCGGATGATTAGGGGTCATAGAAAACGGCGTTGAACAAACCGCATAATTACCTGCCAATGCGATCGTCGTAC
>CAZFDX010000150.1:0-7456 GCA_964518325.1 uncultured Alcaligenaceae bacterium
TATTCTGATCCGATCTATGTGTTGTCATATGTATATTAAGGTGTGTGAGACACACAGTCTATACACAGCGAAGTTCGCCGTCAGCTTCAGATTGCTATAAGAAACAGGCAATAGTTAAACCGGCACACATAGCTGCTAACTCTAATAGCACCGAGATCGTAAGAAATGTGGGAAGCAGACTCTCGCTTCCGGTTCGCCGGAGAATCGCTGAGGTTTGCATCCAAATCACGGCCCCGAGACAAATCCCTGCAATCAGGCCAAGAGGGATCGCCCCGAGCAACACACCGTAAAGAATACGAACAACCTCAAGGGGTTTTCTCAAGGTGGGAATAAGCACCCAAGTTGCCCGCACCACAAAATAAACAAACTCACCCAATAAGGGAATGATCGACAGGCTTTTCATGGCGGTATTTTAGCGACTTCTCCCAAAAATAATTCTCGGAACGATAGAAGGTGAGCATTCGTTATTTGAAAGGATTGGTTCGTGATGAAGATGTACGGCCACAGAGTGAACAGCAGGCCGATAACTACTCTTCTTGTTAATCCGAACAGATACCTTGTAAAAGAACGAATGATTTTACCACCGAAGCCGTGCCCTTTTCATATTCCCTATTCCCTGATTCTTGGGATTTTCCCGTTTCGCTTGACCGGTGCCGTGACCATTTCATTTTCCCTATTCTCTCTGCATTTTCTGCGTTCGTTGTTTGGGTGACATCAATCTATTAAGGGGTATTATTGGGGGGTACCAATTTTGAAGGAATCACCTGAAATGGTTCAATTGGGGTTGTACTTATGTCTGAGTTCTGTTAGTGGGAGCAAAAGGGATTATCCTATGCCATGAAAAGTTCATTCCTTCTATAGAGGGAGTGAAAAATTCTCTATTTTCTGACCGATAATGTGACCGCATTCTTTCACATCCGGTCTAAGTTTTTGGCATGGACTGACCCTACTAGGGCTAAGTTCTCATGGCAGACGGTCGAAGCGAAGAAACGATAACCGCAGGTCGAGGAAGAGCCGAACTCTTCCTTTCGGTGGGGTTGTTAGGCTTATTGGTGGTGTTCTTAGCACCCTTGCCCACATGGATGCTAGATGGACTGTTAGCCTTCAACTTGGCCTCGTCGATCTTGGTGATGTTAGTGGTATTAGGAGTGCGGAAGCCCCTTGATTTTTCCGTATTTCCTTCGCTTTTGCTGTTAATGACGTTGATCCGGTTGGCATTAAACGTCGCCACAACGCGGTTAATTCTTCTCCAAGGGAATGCCGGCGAAATTGTCAACGCCTTTGGTAATTTTGTGGTGGGGGGGAACCTCGTTGTTGGTCTAGTGATCTTTCTCATCCTGATTGTCATTCAATTTGTGGTCATCACAAGGGGGGCCTCGCGGGTGTCCGAAGTTTCCGCCCGATTCACTTTGGACTCGATTCCCGGAAAGCAAATGGCGATTGATGCCGAATTTAATGCGGGCATCATCGATGAGAAAGAGGCCCGCCGCCGTCGTGATGAAGTGATGCGCTCCAGCGAATTTTATGGCACTATGGATGGGGCCTCGCGCTTCGTTCGTGGCGATGCCATCGCGGGGTTAATCATCACGGCCATCAACCTGTTTGGTGGCATCATCATCGGGGTGATTAAAGGGTTACCGGTCGCTCAGGCCATCAAAACCTACTCGGTGCTGACCATTGGCGATGGTCTAATTACCCAAATCCCCGCCCTGATTATCTCAACGGCGTCGGGTATTTTGGTGACCAAAGCCACGAGTTCGACCAGTCTCGGTTCCGAGTTAGGGGATCAGTTTAGTTTGTCCGGTGGTCCGGTCCGTTTGGCTGCCCTGATTGTGTTGGGGTTGGCCTTTGTTCCGGGGTTACCGACTATCCCCTTCCTCTTCTTGGCTGCGGTGCTGGGACTTCTTTCCATACGAGTTAACCGAACCGTTAAGGAACGGGAATTGCTCGAAAAGGCCGCCAAAGCCAAGGCCGAAGAACCACCACCGCCGACACCGAAAACTCCGGTGGAGATGTACGCGGAAGAATTTCTGCAAATGGACCGCTTCTCGGTGGACTTGGGTACGCGATTGGTCTCGATGTTGGATACGAAAACCCGAGCGCTGTTGCTCGAACAAATTGGCGCCATGCGAAAGAACGTGGCCCGCCAGATGGGCTTATGGGTTCCCAGCGTTCGGCTTTCGGACAATATGAGTCTCGATACCGAAGAATATCGCATCCTGATTAACGGACGCGAAGCGGCCCGAAGTATCATCCGAGTCGGCTCGTATCTGGCCGTTGATACCGGTTCGGTCATGATCGATATTCCGGGCGAACCGACGATTGAACCCGTGATTGGGCTAAATGCCAAATGGATTTCCGATGCCGATCGTCCTCGGGCGCAACTGGCGGGGTACACGGTGGTGGAACCGCTCGAAATTTTGGTCACGCATCTCGCTGCGGTGGCCCGTCGGCATGCCGGCGAGTTGATGAGCCGCGATGACCTGAAAACGCTGGTGGAAAAGGTGAAACAAGAATCCCCCGCAGTGGTCGAGGAATTGATTCCGAACATGCTGACGATGGGGCAACTGCATCGGGTGGTGAGCCTGCTATTGGAAGAACGGGTGCCGGTGAACAACCTGCCCCGCATTCTCGAAAGTTTAGCAGCACATGCAGGCTTGATCAAAGACCCGATTGAGTTGGTCGAACGGGTCCGCCAAGATATTGGCCGTGCCGTGGTCGATCGCTTCCGAGATGAAAAAGGAATCGTTCGCACCATTATGTTTGAACCACAATTAGAAATGACCTTCAGGGAAGTGCTGAAAGATCGAACCAACAAAATGGACCCCGAACGGCTCCAGAAATTACTCGATAAGGCGATGATTAAGGTCGGAACCGAATGGCGAAAAGCCGTTTTGCAAGGACGGGAATTGGCCCTGGTTTCGGAATCGAGTATGCGAAGAACCTTCCGGATGCTCTTTGCCAAAAGTGTGCCGGATTTGAACGTGATTTCGTTCCAAGAAATACCTTCGGATGTTTTGATGAATGCGGACGTGGTCATCAAAGCACAAGATTTACAGTAGAAACAGTAGAAAACGTCCCCCCCTCGGAGTCTGCAACGTGAGTCAACCTTACAGAGATTACGAACAATCTCGCAAAGATAAACTCATCATGTCTCACTTACCTTTAGTGAAACATGTCATCGGCCGAATTATGGTCGAATTACCTCCAGGGATCGATCTGGAGAATCTCCAATCGGCTGGTATTCTCGGTCTGGTCGAGGCGGCGAATAAATTTGATGCCTCGAAAAATACCCAATTCAAAACCTTTGCTTATCTTCGAGTTCGCGGCGCTATTCTCGATGAACTCCGACGCAATTGCCCGTTACCCCAACATGTGCTCGAACGAGTCGCGAAAATTCGCAAAGCCTACCGCGATTTGCCGGCCCCCGTCTCGATCGAAGCGCTGGCCGCAGCCACGGGACTTACCGAGGATGAGGTTTCTGATACCCTTTCTTCCATGCGCTTAACGAAAATGATCTCGTGGGAACAGACCGCTCAACCGAACGGCCTGACTATGGTTGATCATGAAGAGGCTCCCGAAGCCGAACTCGAACGCTGGGAACGGCATCAGGCTTTGTGTGATGCAATCGATTCACTCGAACCGCGCGCCCGTTCCGTTGTGATTATGTATTATCGGGAGGATATGCGGCTGAAAGAAATTGCCAAAGTTCTCGGTCTGTCCGATTCTCGCATTTCCCGAATTCTCTCTTCTGCCTTATTTGAAATCGGCGAAAAAATTCGTGCCAAAGAACGTTCCAACGAAGGAACTTTGGCCTCGACAAGTTCGCAATTCTGACGTATCTCCCACCACCGAGGGGGGAAAATCGGTTAGCATGTATCCGACCTGAGATATTGTAAAATGGGGATACAGCTTCACCTTTTTTCGGGGATGGATCTCTATGAATGATGGATTCACGAAATCGGCTATGGAACGCACGATCCTTTCGGGCGATGCGATTCGTCTGGCAGAAGAACCCGCCATTATTGGGCGCCCCGTGGCCTTGGCCAAACCGGCTCCAAAGCATGAGGTCAAACTCGAACTCATTCGCGAAGGGGACGTTGTTCGAGTCATCGAATTAACTTGCTCCTGTGGCGAAAAACATCGCATTCGCTGCGAATTTGATTGATCCTCACGCAGGACCCAGAAAATCTTTTCCTCAACCTTGGGGAACGCACTACGGGGAGAATTTCAGGGCGTAACCGTTGGTTGATGTTGACAAGAATTTCTTGTTGGTGTGGGGGGGGAAACAAACTCAAAAGGGCCTGCGAAAAATTATTTTGTGATCGTCAGAGAAGTAAGCCACGAAATTGGCAACACGGAAATAAATTCAAAAGGACGTTTAGAAATAAACTCAAAAGGGTGTTTTGATATTTCTCAGGGAGGGGGAATATGTTGTCGCTAAGGATATTTTTAGCCAGCGCGAGTCTGGGCTTCAGCGCATTGACGGGGTGCCAGACCCCTTTAACCGTTTCACAAGATACTCATTCCAACACGACGAGTTCCCCCAATATCTCCAAATACCCAGATGCGGAACCTCGTGTGGTTCGTGGGCAAATGTACCCAGCTACCAAATCTACCAATTCTGACAAGTTTGCTGGTCCAACTGCCGATACAAAACAACAGAAACTCCCACAAGGGTTAACCACAGCCGATTCGGAGCGGCTCTACGATGAGCAAGTGAAACCGGCCACGGTCTCAGATCGCATGGGTGCCAGCAAGCCTACTGCGATTACCTCGGGTGGGGTTTCGCCTGGTGAGTGTAAGGTAATTCCTGCGGCTGGGCAGTTTGGTGTACCGGCTCATGCGGGGATCACAGGCTCGCGCACGGCAGGGAAATTTGAATGGGACCCTCATAGCCGGAGCATGCCCACCGCCACCGGATTGTACCTAAATCAAGGCCCCTACGATTCTCCTTTTGAGAGAGCCGTTGAACTCGGATTGAAAGTTCAATCGCTGGAAGGGGAGAATGCGGAATTAAGAAATAAGATTCGTCAACTCGAACAGCTTGTAGAAAATCGCGAGCGGCTGTTGCGAGAGGATGAAACCGAATTGCGTAATGCTGCCGAGGATGTGGTGCGTGCCCGTGCGGAACTCGAAGCGGTCCGTAAAGATTTCGCCAAACTCAAAGCTCGACTTCGCCAAGTCGAGAAAGAGGACCTCGAAACGCTTCGCAGTATCGTAACGGCATTGGAAAAATTGTTAGAACGTCTCCCTCAGTAGTGTGACCACACCTTCGGGGGGAGATTTTCCCCGAGGATTGTCATGCTTCGACGTTATTTTTTGCTCTTCATGGTGCCGCTCGGATTGGTCGGTTGCGCTCATGATATTCCCAAACGGGTCTCTCCTGCACCGGGGTGTCTCCCTACTTATAGCCAATATCATTCCGATACTTTCCGGTGGGGTTCGGTCGCACGAGTTTTAGTGTTACCGTTCCGGAATGAGTCGAAATACACTCGGGCCGGTGAAGAGATCAATAACGCTTTCCGTGCCGAGATGCAGCAATTGGGCCGGTTTGAAGTTGTTGCCTCGGCTCACGATGCTCCGGTTCTGTCCACAGAAATTCACAAATCGGGCAAATTCGATGAGGCCGAATTAATCCGCCTGAAGAAACTTTACTCGGCGGATGTGATTATTTATGGCACCGTCACCCAGTATTCCCCTTATCCCCGTCCCAAAGTCGGGATCATCATACAGGCCGTTAACACCAGTGATGGGAAAGTGATTGGTTCCGTCGATGGGCTTTGGGATGCCAATAACTTGCCCATCGCCAAGCGAGCCCAAGGGTATTACCTGCAACGGAAACCACGAGGACCCTATGTTGAGGCCAACTGGATATTTCCCGATGATGGCCATGCCGATGAAATTGCCCTTCTCTCGCCGGCCTTGTTCCAACGATTTGTCTGTAGCGAGGTCGCCTCGTTATTGGTGCAAGACCCCGCGGCAACGGGAATCATCTTTGCGCCGCATGGGACCGATGCGGTGACCCCTGCTCCCACCAAATTTTATCCCGAGTCGAACGCACCCGTAACAACCTATGGGAACGGACCAATCACAACCCCGAATAGCAATTCTCCCAGTGGCACCACTCCCAGCGGGACTAACCCTAGTGGCACGACTCCCCGAGTTGTAGAACCTGCACCTAAAGGAACCGGTCAAAACCCCTAAGCGAAGCGACTTGTATCTCTCCCTGAGAGCAGCGAATAGCTTCTGCGTTGTTGAAATGAAATTATTTTGATGGGTCTTCCCATCAATTTATTTTGATGCGTTTATCCATTCAATCGCCAAAAAAACTTTATCGAAGTGTTTAAGAAACCTCCATCAATTTATTTTGATGCGTTTTTCCATCAATTCATTTTGGCCAAGGGAAGAGCTATTTTCTGCCCTTGAGGGCAGCAGTCGTAACAATCTCGGCGGCTAATTGTCGGATGTGGAATTGATTTTTTGCGAACGCCTCGCGGAGATTCTGGCTGGTATTGGCCCCATAAGCGCGGATCGACTGTTGGATGAGATGATGAAACATCTGGTCGGCAAATGAGCTATGGGCATCTTCCGATTCGGCAAGGAATTTGGCTAATTCAATGGCTCCCTTGAATGATTTGACCTCGCCGGAACGGGTCTGATAATTTCCTTCGGCGTTAATGGGCTTTTTGTTATCGATTTCTCGGTATCGCCCCACCGCATCAAAATTCTCAAGCGTAAAGCCAAGGGGGTTAATCACTGCATGGCACGATTGGCAGTTGACCCCTTTGGTTTGCAATTCGACACGTTCTCGGGTGGTCAGGGTTGGATGAAGATCGGCCGCTAACGGAGTGAAGGCCTCTTCCGGTGGTTTGAGGCCCGCTCCCAAAATCCCCCGAGCCACAAACACCCCACGATGGATCGGCGAAGTTTCGTGCGTGTAAGAAAAGGTCGAAAGCATGAAGGGATGCGTGATTACCCCCATGCGGCGACCTTTCTCGAAGTTCACTTTCTGGAACGGGGCATTTTCGGGAAGGTCGTAGCCAAAATACTTGGCCAAACGACCATTCAAAAAGGTTTCCTCACTCAACAGGAGCTGCTTAAAGTCCGATTTTTCCGACCAGACCACATCATCAAGGAATAAATCCAACGAGGTTCTCAGGTCCGCAATGATCGCGGCATCGAAACCTGGGAGGAGTTTCGGGTCTTTTTAGTCATTTCGTGCTCGATCGTTCTTGAGCCGGTGATACAAAAAACCCCGAATTTTAGCGCGAATACGGGTATCGTTCATCATCTTCGTCAACACATACTGACGAATTTCTTCTTCATTTTTGATCTTCCCGCTCTCTGCTAGTTTGAGCAGTTCTTCGTTGCGGATGCTATCCCAAAGGGCAAAGGACATTCGGGAAGCCACATCGAACTGATCGTTGTCGGTTGCTAATTCTCGGAACAAGCA
>CAZFDX010000151.1:0-6198 GCA_964518325.1 uncultured Alcaligenaceae bacterium
CACAGATGATTTCTGCCAATCAAGCTGCAGTGTTTAACATTACTGTGGAAGCAACCGGCCAAACTTACGATAACATCATTCAGGTCAATTTAGATGGAGAGAAGACATCTCTGCCCATTAATTTTCCGGCAGGGAATATAGCAGTTCGGCAGTTCAAAAAAGAGGGGTTAAAACCTGGTTTGCATCAAGCAAAAATCAGCTTACTCACAGGTGACAATTTACCATTGGATAACGATTGGTATCTCACGTTTCGAGTTCGGGAACCCCGTCGCGTTTTGACACTAGTCAATCCTCCCGAGGCATCCCTTCTCACGGGGGGGCTGGTGGCTCAAACACAGGCCGAGCAACAGGTCACCTTGTGGAAGACGTTTCTGGATGCTCATGGATTGTACACCTGCGATGTAAGGGCTACCACCTCGTATGATTTGAGCCAAATCAATTGGTCTCAATATGAGGCGGTGGCTTTACTTGGTGTGCGTAGCCCCAGTGACACTTTATGGCGCCAACTCAAGACCTATGTCGAGCAAGGGGGACATTTGATAGTTGCTCCTGCTGGTCCGGAGATGGATATTGCCGCGTATCAAACCCCTGCGGCGTTGGCTGTTTTGCCGAAAAAATTCCTATCTTGGAGGACGATTCCAGAAACCCAACCCCCCGTGAGTTGGACTTGGGATGCACTCGATCCCGCGCGGCCGATGCTCAAAGTTATACGAGAATTTCGCGAAAGTTCGCCGGGTTATTTTCAAGAACAAGCTCCCTTCACGCGAGGGCTTTGGACTGTGGAAAATCCTACGCAGAATCGAGATCGAATTGTGGTTGGATACAACGATGCGCCGGACCCCAGTGAACGATCTCCTGCCGTTTTGGAATGGGGGATCGGGCAGGTCGGTCGAGTAGTGCAATTCACCTTGCCGATTACAACGGGGTCAGAAAAATATCATACCTTCGCCCGTAAAGACCCCTTCTTTTTGATTCTCGTTAACGAAACGGTGCGAACGCTTTTAGGCGATTCGGAAGATCAAAAATTTACCTACTTTTGTGGGGATACCGTTGTTGTTCGACTCCCCAGTTTCTCCCCACAAGGCCCCAACACCTTTTATTTCACCGGACCGGATGTTTCCCCCAACGATGCGATTTTTAATCGGGGAAATCAATCCCTATTTCGTTTCGATGCCGATAAGGGGACCTCTTCCGGGCAATTCACACTCGAATCCGAAGATGGAAAATTTGTCGAGGGCTTTAGCCTCAACTATCCCCCATCGGAAAGTAATCTCGAACGGTTTGGCAGCGAAATTATCGAAGAGGTGTTTGGGTCGAATAGTGTGGTTCAAGTTGTGCGAGATTTGGATTTAGCAAAATCGTTTGGGGGCAATTATGCTGCCCCGATCGAACTGTTTCCTTTCTTGATGATCGGTTTGTTACTGTTCATGGCCTTTGAAAATTTACTATCCAATAAATTCTACGGCCGAAAGAAAAAGCCCACCTCGTAATGGCCAGTCTCTTAATAGGCCGTAACGAGAAATTGTTTTGGGAATCATGCTCCTCAGCAAAGATGGCCGAAAGAAAAAGCCCTTCTCCCTAACAGGCCCCTCGGTTCTATCGGGCAGACCATAGCCGAACTCGAAGCTCAATTGCCCTATTCAATCAAAATGGAACAAAGGCCCATGTCACCTTAAGCCCCCTAAGGGGTGAACGCAAAAGTTCCCCATTTTTGAACCAGTACAAGCTTTTGGGGCTAAAGTTGGTCGTTTATCGACCAGTTTTTTTCTGTCTGACCTAAAATCTTGTCACGATTGTAACAAAAAGTTTTGTTTCATTCTGAGTAAGGTTGTTTGATTTTGCAAGTTTTAGCAGTTATAGATAATGTGCGGGTGAGATGGAATTTTCACTCAAACCTACAAAATAGAAAACTTGGATAAGATAGGTAATTCTTTTGAGGAAATAAATCTGGTATTTTGTGACGATTATGTAAGATTTTTTGCTAAATTAAGAATTCCCTCTTGTCGGCACAGGTTTTGCACAAGGATTTAACGACTAAACTTCGTTCTCAAAATTACCCACCAAGGAGGGTTCATCATGTTGGTACTTTCTCGAAAACCCGGTGAAGAAATCATCATCGGTAACAACGTCCGGATTACAATTGTTTCTGTTAAAGGCGATCGGATTCGCTTGGGGATCGATGCCCCCCGAGAAGTTAGCATCCAACGAGCGGAGTTACTCACCCCTGTGGCCAGTACGGTGGTGGCGCCGGATCATGAGATTGAAATCGATTTAGGTGGCAATCATAACCCCAGCATTGCCGACACGATTCGACATTAAAAAACAAACCTTCAGTAAGAAACCGAGAGGGCGAACAGCACGCGGGTGCGTTCGCCCTTTTTTTTTGGCCTGCTACTCATTTCCCGCTACTTTTCACAGACCCGTTTCAGGGCGGTAAATCCCAATTCCGAAATCTGTGAGAGTTTCATCTGCCAAAACAAGGGATTGAAAAGTTCCAGCGAAATGGGGCCTTGAAACCCCATCTGTTGGATCGCCTGTAGTACTTCCAGAAGGCGAAATTCACCATCGCCGGGCATGACCCGATCGGAATCGCTCATCAATTCTCGGGGGGTACCCATCACATCGGCCACTTGAACGATGTAAAGTTGACTTGGATTCAGGCGTTTCAAATCCTCAAATTTACTCGGTCCTTTGTAATAATGGAATAAGTCGATACAGATTCCCAAATTGGATTCTTCTACCATCTCGACGGCTTGGATGGTGGTATCCAAACTGGACAAGAACCCGTCGGTCCCACGAAATTCTAAAGCGAGTTTCACTTCAAACGCAGCCGCCCACTGAGCGGCCTGCTTTAACGAAACCAAGGCCCGTTGTACTGTCGTTTGGTCGGGCCGAGTATGGAAGTCGGGGGCGATAATCATCACAGGAACCCCCAGAGCTTGGCAGAGTTCTAAACGCCGTTTGAAAAGATCAAAGGCCGCTTGCCTTGCTTCCCCCTGTGGGGTCAATAATCCGCCTTGATACGACGCCGCTACGGGATTCAATTGATTTTTTGAGAGCAGCTCGCGCAGGTCATCCAACGAATGATTCTCTAAAAACTTTTCGACCTTGGTCAACCACAATTCCACGGCCGACCAGCCCCCTTGTGCGAACGCAGGAAGTTCCTCCTCCATGGGTGCTTGCAGGGTACAGGTCTGACTAATCGCATACTTCATAAATTTTGCAACCTATAATGAGGGAGTTATTGACCCAGAAAGTATTTCATTTCATAAGGAACCTATGCCAGTATTGATAGACACGCATGCCCATTTGAACGATTCTCGTTTTGAATCCGATCGAGAATTGATGCTCGATCGGGCCAAGAATGCCGGTGTGTTGGGAGTGGTGACAATCGGGATTGATGTCGAAACCTCGCGCGAATGCCTGAGCTTGGCAGCACAATATCCGCTATTGTGGGCCGCCGTGGGGATTCATCCCAATCACACTGCGGAGGCTCATGAAAACGATTGGTCACAAATTATGGAATTGAGCCAGCATCCTCTGGTGATCGCCATTGGAGAATCGGGCTTGGATCGATATTGGAAAAAGGCCCCTCTCGAACTGCAAGAAGAATTTTTTCGCAAACACCTTGCCTTGGCACGCGAGAGGGGAAAGCCAATCATCATTCACTGTCGAGAAGCCGCTTCGGATGTGGTGCGGGTGTTACGCGATGAATTTGAGCAGAATGGACCAATTACAGGAATCATGCATTCATTCTGCGAAGATGAAGCCACGGCCCAACACTGTTTAGCGATGGGGTTACACATCTCTTTTAGTGGGATTTTAACTTACAAAACGGCAGAGAGCATCCGTCAAGTGGCTCGGATGATTCCTTTAGAACGATTGCTCATAGAAACCGATTGCCCTTATCTCTCACCGGTTCCGCATCGAGGTCAGCGGAACGAGCCGGCCTATGTGGCACACACTGCTTTGCAGTTGGCAACCATTCGAGAAATGACCATCGAGCAAATAGGTCAAATCACAACCGACAACGCAAGGCGGTTATTCCGGATTTAAGGTGGGCGGTGCCAAGGAAAAATTTCTGTTATCGAGATCAAATCTCAATAAATTTGAAAATCGGTATTGACTAGCGTAACTATGAAGATAATATATTGGTATTAAATGAGATTTTGTCTCATTAGATAGGCGATTCTCTAGCTCCGGTATGCGGTTCTTTCGCTAACCCTTTGCCACGAGGCGGCCAACGTTTCTTTAACCCTGATCCGGAGCATTTGTGATGTTGATTCGACATGGGAGAAGATACTTCTCCGCACATGGCAATTTTTCAGGCTTTACCTTGATTGAATTATTGGTGGTGATCGCAATCATTGCGATCCTAATTGGTTTGCTTCTACCAGCAGTGCAAAAGGTACGAGAAGCGGCTAATCGTTCTTCCTGCCAAAATAATCTCAAACAGATTGGTCTTGCGATGCACCAATTTCACGATAGCTATCAGAGCTTTCCTTTAGCGAATAGTCCGACGTTCAATTCGGCATTTGCACAGATTTTACCGTTTATCGAACAAGAATCCCTAGGGCGGTTATATAACCCAAGTTTAGCCCCTTCTGATGCTTCCGATGCTGATGGAGACGGTTGGTCGAATGCACTGGTCGGGGCACAAGTTCTAAAAACCTATCGCTGTCCTTCCATGCAACCTCCTCCTACAGTAGCGGCCTTTCCGGGCTGGGCCAGTTATGGTGTTTGTATCGGAAACCAGACAACCGCATTTGGTTCCACCGTTGTGCCAGATAACGGAGTGTTCGTAAGGTTTAATGCCTCTATTGGAAGTACAACGGGGATTAACATCAGCTCCATCACAGATGGGACCAGTTCGACTTTGATGGCCAGTGAGATGGGCTTTCAACTGCGAGATTATCTTTTTTCGAGTGGGAGTTTTGCAGGCCAGATTCGTGGTGGGAATACCCAGTGGGTCTGGGGATATGCCAGTTATAGTTTCGCAACCACAGGAAATCGTTTGAACTGGAAAATTGGTACCTCAGCGGACTTAATCGCTCGACTGAGTTCCTTCCGGTCTGATCATTCTCAAGGAGCAAATGCCTTGTTTGCCGATGGCAGCGTTCGCTTTCTTCGCGAAAATATGGACCTGTTCACTTATCAGGCAATTGGAACTCGCAATGGTGGTGAGGTCGTCTCCCAAAATTGGTAAAATTCTAAGGGATTATCGAGGAAAATACGCATGATTTATCGATTGACGATCTTATTTTTGCTCGGGCTGGTTCCCTTCAGTTTCGCTAAGGAAACGAAGTGGCAGATACCGGATATGCCTGTGCCCGTTTCATCCTTTGGTGCAGTAGAATGCGAGGGTTATCTGTATGTATACGGGGGCCACGCCGGAAAGACCCACAAATATGACACAAAAACCGTGATCGGTTCATTCTGGCGAATTCGATTACCGGCAGAAGGAATAGGGGAAGAACATGAGAAGTGGGAAGAGCTTCCAAATGGGCCCATTTTACAGGGGATGAATCTTGCCACGAACGAGGGCAAAATTTATCGAGTCGGTGGGATGCAACCGAGAAACCAACCGAATGAACCTACCGACACTCATTCTGTTGCTGATGTGGCTGTTTACGATCCTAAATCCAAGAAATGGAGCGATCTACCTTCGCTTCCTTCAGGGCGATCCTCGCATGATGTGATTATCGTTCGGAACAAGCTGTATGTCATCGGTGGTTGGGAATTGAAAGGGAAAGGCCAAAAGCCTCAATGGGCTGAAGATATCCTTGAACTAGACCTGAAAGTTAAAGATGCCCGTTGGAAACGAATCAAACAACCGTTTCAACGGCGAGCCTTGACGGTCAGTGCGATCGGGGAAAAAATCTACGTCATCGGTGGGCTTGATTCCGAGGGGCATTCTGTCCAGCGAGTCGATATTTTTGATGTATCAACCCAACAATGGAGCCAAGGGCCTGAGTATCTTGGTGAGGAGGTGGGTTTTTCTCCAGCAGCGGCCGCCATTGGAGGAACTCTTATTCTCAGCACTTCCGATGGAAACGTCCAATGGCTTAGCCTGAAAAAAAATACAGTGGAGAAACTGGGTGAATCAAACACCAAACGACTGGACCATGGGATAGTTCCATTTGGACATAATATTCTGCTGGTGGGAGGGGTTAACAAAACAGGTCCCATCGCAGGTAT
>CAZFDX010000152.1:0-3664 GCA_964518325.1 uncultured Alcaligenaceae bacterium
ACGCGATAAGACCCTTGGGGAATTTCATGGAAGAGGTTTACCACAAGGCCTCGGAGGACCGGAACTCTCACGGATCGAGAGTGACCGGTGGGGGTCCCCCCCCGATACCGATAACTCCGTTACCGGAGGCACGTAGGTATGAAGTTGTCCCAGCATCGGTGCCGGGGGGGGACCACCACCGGTCACTCTCGATCTGAAACAGAGTTCCTCCTACACTTTGGCTAGCAATTCTCTCGAACGACGCAGCATCGTTCTGTTACAAAGTAACGAGCTAAATTCTCTTCCGAATTATTTACGGTTTTAAGGTATCCGGAAAGAAATACAAGGTGAGTAGAAAAAAATTTTCTCGGGAATTTAAGGACCTCACCTCATTCGGGTGAATGAAACATTGCCCTTACACCATCCCAAGTTTTGCCCACCAGAACCACGGTTTGCGATCAAACAAACATCAAAATAACAGCAGGCTTCCACCATCTCAAGGAATGCCAGCGAGAACAGCAGTTCCGACGGGTTATCGTTATCCTCTCCTTGCACCATCTCAAGGAATGCCAGCGAGGAATTCCTCCTTCTCGGCCCCCCCCCCTTTGGTTTGGTGCATTCCGGAGAGGGGGTTTAGGAAATCAAAGGTATATTTCGTGGCAGGTTCATAATAGGAAATCAAAGGTATATTTCGTGGCAGGTTCATAAACTGAAACCAATCCTTTTTTGGTGAGTTATGGACCTAAAACTTCAAGGTGAAACCGCAATCATATTCGGTGGGGCACGAGGACTAGGCTACGCCATTGCCGAACAATTTCGTGCGGACCAAGCTACCAGCATTTTGGCCGATCGTCTGGCGGAGACTCCCCAAATTGCCGAAAATCTTGGCGGGTTCGGGGCGATTTTGGATGTCACCTCTTTAGATGCCGTGACAAATTTTGCCGAGACCGTCACCAAGCAAGTCGGTCGGATCGATCATGTGGTTTACTCGATCGGTATCGGCTCGGGGCAATTTGGCTTCCCTTATTGGAATGTTCATCCGAGTGTTTGGCAACAAGTCTATCTCGTTAATGTGATTGGTGCTGTGCAGGTGGCCCATGTTTTTGGCCCCCGATTGGCAGAACAAAAAGCAGGGACCATGCTCTTTCTATCGAGCGTGGCGGGTCAAATTGGCTCGCAGACGGATCCTCCCTACAGTGCGGCCAAAGCAGCTTTGATTAACTTCGCCCAATGTGCTGCCAAAGATTTAGCCCCCTACGGTGTGCGGGTGAATACCCTGTGCCCTGGAATGGTCCAAACCGAGCTGAATCGCAGTGTGTGGCAGGCGTGGGCCAATCAACAAACAGAAGCCAACTGGAAAAGTTACGAAGACTGGACGGCAGAAAAAATTGCCAAAGTGATTCCTTTGAATCGTTGGCAATCCCCAGAAGATATTGCTCGAATGGCTGTGTTTTTGGCTTCTCGTGCGGCTCAAAATATCACTGGCCAAACCATCAATGTCGATGGGGGCTTTGTCATGCATTGGTAAATCCCAACGGGAAATTGGTCATGCATTGGTTAATCCCAACGGGAGATTTAGGACCGTTTCGGCAATCCAAGGGGGATCAGCTCTGTGATGCCTGCATAGTTCGGTTTCGTTCCTGTCCAGTTGCCGATTTGCCCCCCCCCGCCTGCCACTCCGCTTGCAAGTCCCCGCGTGAGGACATACCAACAAAAGTAGCAATGGTTTGTTGTTCCTTTTGGGAAGGTCTGTGGATCACGAGCTAGGATTTCATCGCGGATGGCAGTTAAACCTTCGCGAAAAACCTTGCCCACATAGGGATGGTTGCGCCCCCTTTGGATCACCTCTTCGGCACTATGTTCATAGATGTTACCAATCGTGAGTTGATCCAAATCCGAGGCAAACCCACAGCAGGGTTTCACTTCTCCTTTCGGATTCACGATGAGGGCTTGGCCAGGCCCTTCACAATAATCTTCTTCAAACCAATCCCCATCCCAAGGGTCGCCTGGTAAGGCTTCGGCCCGTTCCACTTGGGCGAGATGATTCCAATTCAACGTCATCGTAAAGTCCGGCGTGACCAACAAGTAGCGATGGAGCATCTCGGACCAATCCACCATACCTTCGAGCTGTTGAGCGAGCTTTTGAATCGGTTCCAAACCTTGGTCCGGATGGCGACTGGAATACGAAAGAGAAATGATATTATCGCGATCAAAAATGCGACGGGTCACCCGACAAAACAATGCGAGTTGCGAGGTGTGAATGCCATGAAATTTATCGATCGACAAACCAATTTTCCCAGAAAAACCCGCCTGTTTGAGTTGTTGCAGGATCGTCTCTAATTGTGCTTCGGTTTGGAACCAAACCCCGTTGGTCATCACTTTGTCGAATCGCATACCGAGTTCCGCCCCCTTTTGTGTCAAGGCAATCACAAATTCGGGGTACAAAAACGGCTCGCCCCCCGTGAAGCCAAGGGTGCGAATTCCCTGTGCGTGAGCCTGTTGCAAAAATCGAATCGCCGTTGGAATATCTAGACGATCGGTCCACTCAATCGGTACGCAACAATGGGGACACGAAAGATTACACTGATAGGTTCCCGAAAAGGAAATATAATCGGGCCGAAAAGTCCTCTCTTTATGGGGACTGGGTTGAGATCGAGAAAGCGAACGTTCCATAAAAATTTAGCGATTCTCCTATGCAGTTAATATAGGCAAGAAGAATGTGCTTTAACGAACTTTCTTGAAATGCCCCATCGTTTTTGTCACCCCGTGTTGATTGTCGTCTGAGCTGTGAAAAAATTGTACTAGGTTCCTAATTAAGTATAAGTTCTTGATCTGAGTATAAATGAATTCACAAAGAATACAAAAAACGTGGGTTAACCCACTGCGTGTTTACTTATCATGCAAACAAAAGCCCTTGAACTAATAGACTCAGTCGCCTCGACTCATGATATTAGGTTGTGACTTTGAAAGGTTTAGTTCCCATCATCGTTTCATCGCTCGTCTGGATCGGTTGCCTGATGATTTGGGCTTTGGAAATTCCAATTGTTGACAATTTATTCGTGGTCATCTTAAGTGGGGGGTTGCTGGCTCTGATAATCTGGGCTTATTGGCAATCCCACCGAAGTTTTTGGAAACGAGAGCAGAACCTTCGCTGGGAAACGGAACGGCGAATCCAACAGATGGTCTCGATGAATGAAGAACTCTCGCGGGAACTTCAGCATAGCCGATTGCTCGAAGAAACCCGAGAAATGCAAGCCCGCGCCTTTGATGCCTTCCTGCAAGGGGTCATTCTGACCGATCCCACGCAGCCGAACAATCCGATCGTTTATGTGAATGATGGCTTTGTGAGATTAAGTGGGTACAGCAAGCGGGAGGTCCTAGGCCGATCGATCGATTATTTGTTTCATTCCGAAGGGAACTCCTCGCAGTGGGAGAAAATCGAACAGGCCATCCAAAGCAGAAAGCCCCTCAACATCGAATTTCTCAGTCACCGGAAAGATAATTCGACCCTGTGGACAACGATTTCGGTTGCCCCAGTTTATGAATCGGGTCGGTTGGTGAATCTGGCCTTTGTGCTGACCGATATTTCCGAACTAAAGCGGTATGAACTTCAAGCACGGCAAACCTCGAAAATGGAAGCGATAGGCCATTTAGCAGGAGGAATCGCCCACGATTTCAACAACCT
>CAZFDX010000153.1:0-1965 GCA_964518325.1 uncultured Alcaligenaceae bacterium
CAAGGCTGCAACTCCCCACCACAAGTAACGAGACCACTTGGGTTTCGGCGGAATAAGTGCCGTATCTTGGATGGCCGATCGTCCGGTCTTCTCTAGAGAGTCCCTTTCTTTTTCGAGCATAGATATAATCTGAGGCAAATCGGAAGGTTTCACGTTCTCAGGACGACGAAACTTGATGTAGGGGCCTTCTGTTCCCGAATCGGTCCCGATCAAACATCCTGCGGGCACCGGTATCGAAAGGTCTTCCTCACTCGGCTCTTTGTCCACTTCTAATTTTATCGTTTTGTGAAGCATAGCAAGACAACGCCCCGATTCGTCAGAAGCTCGATCTATCAACCCAAGGGTCATTACTTTTGTGGGGAAAAATCGTCCATTTGAAAATTCTTTAGATTCAAGAAGAACGGTGGTGATAGCTAATCTGGGATTTGAGGGATCGAATGGGCCGTGAGCATCGGAACCTAGTTTCAGTTTTGTGGAAACTTTAACAGGTAAATATCCTTGTGCAGGGTCCATGAAAATATCTAATTCTAAGGAATCAGCGATCAGTCGAAGATGAATAGCCTGTTGCAAGGCAGGCCATTCTAGTTGAACTTTTTGAAGAGAGGCGACTGTATGATTATTCTTTAACCATTTTAGATACTCTTCCGGATCACAATGGTACTCATTTGAAAAGGCTGTGTAAAAAAGATCGGGTTGAGGAATCCCTTCCAGACGACGTGGGATACCTGAAACTCCGGATACTCGGGCATAACCTGCTATTCCCAATTTGTTCGTGAAAAAGAAACACGCATTTTTAGTGCGGACATAGTTACCCCGATGACCTGGTACTGAGTCCGTGATTTCTTCGATCGATTTCAGCACATAATCATCCTTTTTTTTACTGGCTTTCATCTTCATCGATTTTGAGAAAGTTTCCCGAGTGAGAGCTTCTCTCCCATTAGGAACTATAGAACTGCTGACTTCAAATTCGCATGTGTATTTGGGAAACCATTTCGTCTGTTGTTCTATTAAAAGCTGAATTGCCTCTTCTGGTGTTTTCGGTTCTGCTGCAAAACTAGCTCCGTTCTTCGTATGAACCTCCAAAATCACAATCGCCAAGATCATCCAAAATTTATTCATTGATAAATCTCCTATGAGTGATGAAATAATCCATTGATTAAATGACAAGAAAATCAATTATAACCGGGAACGCAAGTCCAAATAGAACCAGGCACCGAGTTATAAAAACACTTGACTTCTGCAATTGGTATTAAACAATCCGGCTGTATTTTCCCAGGCACCAAGCGATATACCAAGTAACATTCTGCAAGTGCAATCGTGATTGAATCATACCTAACACATCCTTCCGTTACTTCCCCAATTGGGTCTGGTACGGCACAAAAACCTATAGGGAGTTGCTCCAACATCCTAATCCCCTCTGATGCTAAAGGCGTATTTTTACAAACAGTTGGATGATCAGACGCGTTCACACAATCATGAAGCGGTAAATTATAACATTTCAGATTGGTTTTACGGCAGTTTTTGTCTTCCATCTTGCTTTTTCCTGAATACTCAACCCAATTAGGCAACATTTTAGCTTGCACGGGTTTGACAAGGGGTTGGGTACTCATATGTGTGAAAAGAATCACTAGTAGCACAAGGAACCCAAGACTTACCAACCTTCTCATGATAGTCTCTCCTAAAAGTCAGGTTTTATTCTGCCGATACAGTTATCACGATCTGCTCTTTCAATTACGTCTCGAATCTCAGTATTCGAGACGTCATAGTAATCAAATTCAGACTCACCAACCTTCTCATGATGTTTTTTCCTTAGTGCGTTTGCGTACAAGGAAGAGAACCAAGTTGAATACTGTGAGTAAACCCAAGGCTGCAACTCCCCACCACAAGTAACGAGACCAACGAGATTTGGGTTCTTTCAGTGCCGTATCTTGAATTGCATGTTGTCCTGTTGTCATTTGAGATTCA
>CAZFDX010000154.1:0-1508 GCA_964518325.1 uncultured Alcaligenaceae bacterium
AATCGGGGCACCATATCATTCTCAATGGTTTTGGTGATCCAGAAAAAATCCAGTGGACAGCGGCCTCTCTTGCTGAAATGCATCAAGTAGAAGTCCTCTATGCCAATGCCGATCTAACCAATGTGGAAGAAATTGAACAAATGATCAATATGATCCAAAATAACTTGGGAAGTATTGATATCCTGGTCAACAATGCCGGCATTCAGCATGTCGCTCCCATTGAAGAGTTTCCTGTCAACAAATGGGAAATGATCCTTGCCCTTAATTTGACAGCTTCATTTCATTTGATTCGCTTGTGTCTTCCTCATATGAAAAAAGCTCGTTGGGGGCGCATCATCAACATTGCCTCAGCGCATGCTCTTGTGGCCTCCCCTTTTAAATCAGCTTATGTTGCTGCTAAACACGGGCTTGCTGGTTTGACTAAGACGGTTGCCTTAGAAGCAGCAGAACATGGCGTTACATGCAATGCCATTTGTCCTGGTTATGTGCTTACACCATTGGTGGAAAATCAAATTGCCGATACGGCCAAAGCTCGTGGTATCCCAGAAGAAAAAGTCGTAAGTGATGTCCTTCTTGCAGGCCAACCCAATAAAAAATTTGTCAAAATTGAAGAAATTGCAGAACTGGCTGGATTTTTGTGCACCCAAGCGGCCGACTCTATAACCGGCACCCTTCTTTCTATGGATGGTGGGTGGACAGCTCATTAATGAAACTTTCACAAAAGTCTCATTGCTGATCTTTATAATGATCCATCTCTAACCACATGGCATTTAAGATGGCAAATGTGCATGCTAAACCCAATCCTAAAATCCAACTAAAATACCACATTACTTGCCTCAATAACTGTTTAATTCGTGTTTGATTTGTTCTTCTGTTACCCTTCCCCGAAACACACGAAACACCCATGCTGTATAGGCTAAAACAATAGGTATAAAGATAACAACAGCAACCAGCATTAAAAACAACGTCAGTTTACTCGACGATGCATCCCATACAGTCAAACTACTTTGCGGATGAAGAGACGAAGGAAGCAGAAAAGGAAACATGGCCAGTCCTGCTGTTCCGATGACACCAATCATCATCAGACTACTGCTGATAAAAGCAATTAAAGGACGACCAAGATATCCAAAAATCCAAGCAAACCAAACCCCACAGAAAGCTAACAAAGGAGCACTCAGCATCCAGGTGTGCTCACGAAAGTTATCTTGCCAGCTCCCTTTCACTCTTACGACTTGTTTAAGGAGAGGATTCGAATCACCATTGGCTTGGATAACAGATGTAATTTGATACCCCTCTAGATCATGGGAAACCCAAATTCCAGTTAATATAAGAGTTGCCATAAATAACAAAGAGGATGGCATAACTAACTGTCGAGCTCTTTGAGCAATCTGCCCTTCTGTTTTAAGGCTTAAATAGTTAGCACCATGAAGGACGAGCATCAGTAAGCTGATCAGGCCACATAAAAGTGCAAAGGGATTGAGCATATCCCAAAAGCTTCCATGATAAGT
>CAZFDX010000155.1:0-6887 GCA_964518325.1 uncultured Alcaligenaceae bacterium
AGCCCTATTCGATGCGCTCTGCCATACCTACCACAACGAATTGCCCGAGAAAATGCGCATGGGCAAACCCCGATTGTATTTTGAAGGCAACAATGTTGATAACGATGCCCTACAAGACCTGTTAGAACTGTTGGAAAACACTTGCATTGACCCCGACATCCAAGATGAACGCTGGGCCGCCGTGGTCATTTCTAAATCCGGAGGGACCATCGAAACGGCAGCGGCCTACCGAATCATTCGGGCGGAACTGTCTCGCTTTTATGGAAATGGCTCGGAAAAACTGCGGAAGCGAATCGTTCCCATTACCGGCAAATCGGGCAAACTTTACGAACTGTGCAAGGCAGACGGATTCGCCGATGAGGAAATTTTGAATGTCCCCGATGGGGTCGGCGGACGATTTAGCGTCTTCTCGGCTGTCGGATTGCTTCCCGCTGCCATTGTCGGGATCGATGTGCGTGCCCTGCTGTTGGGGGCTTCGACCATGACTCGACGTTTCTTAGAAGAACCTTTTGAGCGTAACCCCGTCCTCCAATATGCTGCCGTGAATCACTTGCTAGCCACGGAGAAAAAGAAGAATACCCGTGTCTTGGCCGTTTGGTCGAAAAAACTCGAATCGCTGGGTTTGTGGTACGATCAACTTTTGGCAGAATCACTCGGGAAACAAGGGATCGGTCCCACTCCTTTGACGGTTGTGCAAACTCGTGATCTGCACTCACGCGGGCAACAACATCAGGAAGGGGTTCGAGATAAAGTGGTGAACAATCTGATTGTAAAATCCCCCCGCCACGCCCCGATTCCCATCGGCATGGCCGATAATAATCAAGATGATCTGAATAGTCTCGCTCGCAAGACCATTTCCGACGTTCTCCATGCCGCCTGTGTAGGCACGAATCAGGCCTATTGGGAAGCCGCTCGACCGACGACCAACCTGATCCTCCCCGTCCTTTCCGAGCATACTATAGGGCAACTAATGCAAATGCTCATGTTGGCGACGGTGGTCGAAGGACGATTATTGGGGATTAACCCCTACGGTCAACCGGGGGTGGAAGCCTATAAGAAAAACATGCTCTCGATCCTCAAATCCCCCCCCCCTGAGGTCAAACCCTCTTCATCGTCCTGAAATCAAAAAAGGGGGGCATCATCAAGCACCTGAAAAGAGGGGCATCATCAAGCACCTGAAGAGGGAGGACATGGAATCCATTAATTAAAGAGAGAGAGAATTCCCCTTTTCAGAGTTGGTTCCCCTTGGATGGGGCACTTTCTACAATACTTGCCATGATTCTAGAACTATATGGTCTGCGGTTTGACGCTCCGGGGGTGACCATCTCGCTGGCATCACCTTGGCGAGCCACCACTTTGGAGCAAAAACTATTTGATTCGATTCGTGTTCTCCCACGGGTCGAATTTGTGAAAGAACCCGACGAACTGCATTGCCACATTACTGATGCCAAAGGCTTTCAAGATGCCCTGACGATGGCCGAACGTATCCTCAAAGGATGGCAAGAAGAGGCCTCGGATACCGACACCGGAGACCGACGCTCGTGGCGGTGGCTCATCGAAGCCGATGTCGATTCTCGGGGGCAAGATCATTCGGGAGAATCGGCCTGTATCTGGGCATTTTTGCGGTTGACCATCGAACGAGAAAATGATGATAAATTGAAAGAAGATGTGGACCTAAACGGGCTGAACATCCGTTTTTGGCGTGCCGATGAACACGAACCCGATGAATGAGTCCCTATGCCTTCTGTGACGCACCACAGAAATGCCGCGATTATCTTCCCATGAACATCAACCCGATGAATGAGTTCCTATGCCTTCCCCTGATTCTTTTTCCCAGTTACTCGATTACACACTTCCCCCCGAGTTGATCGCCCAAGAACCCTTGGCCAAACGCGATGAATCTCGGTTGATGGTGCTCGACCGTCAAAAAAAATCAATCGAGCATCGCCATTTTTATGATCTGCCCGAATTACTACAACCGGAAGATTTAATCGTCCGCAATATCTCCAAAGTATTGCCGGCTCGACTGGTCGGAACACGAGCCACAACCGGTGGCCGTTGGGAAGGGCTGTTTCTCGCCGAGGAAAAGCCCAATTTATGGCGAATGCTCACCCGTACCAAAGGGAAACCCCTACCGGATGAAACCATCACGATTGTGCCGCAGGAATTTGAGCTTGTTTTGAGAGAAAAAGGAGATGGTTACTGGTTAGTGGAACCGATCCCGAGCGGGTCTCCGTTTGTGTTGCTCGAAAAATATGGGCAAATTCCCCTACCTCCCTATATCCGGAAAGGTCAATCGAATGAAGCCGATCGCCATCGTTACCAAACGGTTTACGCTCAAACCCAAGGCTCTGTGGCGGCCCCCACGGCTGGTTTGCATTTCACACCGGAACTGATCCAAAAACTCGAACAAAGCGGAATCATTTTTGCCGACGTCACGTTGCACGTTGGGCAAGGGACTTTCGAGACCATGCGTTCTGCCGATCCGCGTGAACATCAAATGCACTCGGAATTTGGCCAACTCCCTGCCGAAACGGTTCAGGCCATTCTCCAAACGAAGGCCAAAGGGAAACGGGTCGTTGCAGTGGGGACCACCTCCACGCGGACCTTGGAATCCGCTGCTCGCATTCAACCTTTACAACCTTGGGAAGGAGAAACCGATCTATTTATCTATCCTCCCTATTCCTTCCAAGTTGTCGATGCCTTGATTACGAATTTCCATTTGCCCCAAACTACGCTTCTTCTCCTTGTTGCGGCTTTTGCCGATCCTCAATTCATTCGCGAAGCCTATCAGGAGGCGATTCGGCAGCGGTATCGCTTTTTTAGCTACGGAGACGCAATGCTCATTTTGTGAAGTGCGATGTGATGCTCATTTTGTGGAAGTCAAAGGCGATGTGATGTTCATTTTGTGAAAGGCGAGACGTTGCTCAATGTGGAAAAAAGGGAAAATATCGCCCTAGGGGCCGTAAAAAACAAGGTTGACACAGGTTAGGAAGTTTTGGTAAATGCCCCTGAATTGAGATATGTTGACACGGGCCAAGGAAGGTCCAATGACTGCGCTGAATACACGATTTGCACCGATTCCCCAACATGTGATCCCCTTTCGGGGATTGGCCGAACCTCATTCTCCTGAGGTTTCTGTCTGCATCCCGAATTGGAATTGTGTGGATTATCTCCGGCTATGCTTACAATCCCTGTTCGAGAATCCGCAAGGCATCCCGTTTGAAGTGATCGTGGTCGATAATGCTTCGACGGACGATTCCTGCCGAATGATTCGTGAAGAGTTTCCAAGGGTCCGCTTAATCCAAAACGAAACGAACCAAGGATTCTCGAAAGCATCGAATCAGGCCGCCGAAGTAGCTCGCGGACGATACCTGTTCTTTTTGAATAATGATACGGTGGTTCCTGCGTTCGCTTTGGCGGACCTTGTGGAATTTGCGGATAGCCAACCCAATGTGGGTTTGGTCGGCCCGCGCTTGAATGATCCGGATGGAACGCCACAAATTTCGGTGCGGCGCTCACCCACATTGGCGGCATTGCTGCACAAAACGATTTTGTTTCGTTGGACGCGGATTTTCCGACGAGCAAACAAAACCTATCGGCGGGATCGCTTCGATCCCAATCAAACCCATCAAGCCCAAGTGCTCATGGGGGCAGCGTTGTTGATGCCACGAAGTTTGTTCCGAACCGGTGGCCGTTGGGATGAAGAATTTCGCTTCGGGGTCGAAGATGTCGAGCTATCGCATCGGGTGGGTCGCAATCGAAGTTTATGGTACTATCCCGAGGTGCAAATTTTGCACTTCGGTCGGGTGAGTTCACGGCAAAATGTCGGCTTTAGTTCACCGAATTTGCTCACCGGTTATGCCCGATACCTGCGCCTTGCGGGGCTTTCCGGCTGGAAACGCTTTACCTACAAACTGACCCTGACGATTGATGCCCCCTTACAAATGGTGGGCAAAAGTATTCAGACCCTCGTGCGAAGAAGTGTCGGTAATCGAAAAGGGGCTTACAAAAGTTGGCTGGCCGTCAAAGGATCGTGGTATTTTCTTCGGAATGAATTAAAACGATTTTGGCAAGCCTAACCGGTTCCACACCAATTTCTCTCCTCAAAGACTTATTTATTCTTCAGTCGCAAGGACATGGTTCCGAACGAACAGTTTGAAGAAAAATTGGACCATATCTTGACATATCGTGACCTCACGATATATAGATATATAAACCTTATGGCTACCTCACCGAAATTCGAGCTTTTACCGTTCAAAGCATTAGAGCAAGCCGCCGAATGCTTGCGAACGCTGGCGCATCCCTGTCGGCTTCGCATTGTTCAAATGCTCTTGCAAGGTGAATATACCGTAGGGGAACTCGCCGAAGCCTGCGAAATTCCCTCCCATATGGCTTCGGAACATTTACGACTCATGCAGCATTGTGGCCTACTTCGGAGTGAAAAAGACGGCCGAAAAACCTATTACCAAATTGCCGAACCTCACTTATCGAAAATCATGGCCTGTATTGAAAAACGATTTAGTAACGAATGATAATTTTTTGATCCGTTATATCGTACTGTCACGATATATAGACCTATCAAGGAGAAGATAACGATGCCAACCACTATTACGCCTCAAGAGCTTTGGGCTCTTCGTAATCAAGGGAAAAAAATTGAGTTGATCGATGTGCGAACGCCGGTCGAGTTTCGCGAAGTTCATGTGGAATTTGCTCGGAATATCCCGCTCGATCGGCTTGATCCGCAACGATTTCTCCAAGAACGTGGCAGCAACAAAGACGAGCCTTTGTATTTGATTTGTCAATCGGGTTCTCGGGGCCAACGGGCTTGCGATCTTTTTGAAAAGGTAGGCTTTGTTAATGTCATTAATGTCGAAGGGGGAACCCAAAACTGCGAGAAGGCGGGGTTGCCGGTTGTTCGCGGGAAAAAGGCCATGTCCTTGGAACGTCAGGTGCGGATTGCTGCGGGGAGTTTGGTCTTCCTCGGGGGATTATTAAGTTTAATCGTCTCGGAATGGTTTGCGATTCTCCCTGCCATGGTGGGGTGTGGCTTGGTCTTTGCGGGGATTACCAACACCTGCGGGATGGGAATGTTACTTGCTCGCATGCCTTGGAATCAGTGCCTTCCACAACCCACTTGTGGGACGGCACCCAGCGACAGTGCCAATAGCAGTGACAACCATAGCAGCAATCCCAGCAACAACATCGGGGCGAACATATGAAAATCATCATTGTCGGTGGTGTTGCTGGGGGAGCTTCGGCTGCAACTCGTCTTCGGCGATTATCGGAAGATGCCCAGATCATCATGTTTGAACGCGGTCCTGACGTTTCTTTTGCCAACTGTGGGATGCCCTACCATATTGGGAACGAAATTCCCGATCGCAATAAATTGTTGGTCGTCACCCCTGAACGGTTGAAAGAGCGTTTTAATTTAGATGTTCGCGTTCATACCGAAATTACCCAGATCGACCCCCAAGCCAAGAAGGTCACGGCCCGAAATGTTCTCACGGGGGAAACCTCGACCGAGAGCTACGATAAACTCATTTTGGCCACGGGTGCTGCTCCGTTTCGCCCTCAAATCGAAGGGATCGATCATCCCCGTATTCATACCCTTCGGAATTTGGTCGATATGGATCGGATCAAAAAGACCATTGATTCCGGAACGAAAAATGCGGTCGTGATCGGTGCGGGTTTCATCGGGTTGGAACTGATCGAGAATTTTTTACATCGCGGCTTGGACGTGAGTCTGGTGGAGTTTCAGAATCAGGTTCTGCCGATCTTCGATCCGGAAATCACCACGCCTGTTTTGGAATCGCTTCTGAAAAAAGGGGTTCATGTTCACCTGTGCGATGCCGCCGAGAAATTTACCCCCACGGAGAAAGGGGTAGCGGTTCAGCTCAAATCAGGGAAAATAATCGAGACGGAATTGGTGGTGCTCGGCGTCGGGGTTCGTCCAGAAAATCATCTGGCCATTCAAGCAGGTTTAGAGGTCGGCCCTCGCGGGGGAGTGCGGGTCAATCGGCACATGCAGACCAGTCACCCCGACATCTACGCTGTGGGAGATGTTGTTGAAGTTTTCGATTTGGTTTTATCACAGAATAAACAAGTTCCCTTGGCTGGAATTGCCAACCGACAGGGGCGTTTGGCGGCCGATCATATTTTTGGTCGAACCAGTTCGTTTCGGGGCGCTCAAGGCACGGCGATCGTCGGCTTTTTCGATCAAGTCTTGGCGCTCACGGGGGCGACAGAAAAAGCCTTGAAGGATCGGCAAGAGTATCGCACCGTGACGATTCATCCGAACAATCATGCCAGTTATTACCCCGGCGCCGAAGCAATGACCCTGAAACTCACCTTCGATCCGAAGACCGGTAAAATTCTCGGTGCGCAAGGTGTTGGCGGACAAGGGGTCGATAAGCGAATTGATGTCCTTTCGGTGGCCATTCAGGCGGGGATGACCGTTTACGATCTCGAAGAAATGGAACTTTGTTACGCACCACAATTTGGGTCGGCAAAAGACCCGATCAATATGCTCGGCTTCGTGGCGGCGGGAATGTTGCGAGGCGATCATCCTCAAATGGATTTTGTCACTTGGCACGAATTACCGCCCGAACAACGCGGCGTGTTACTGGATGTGCGAACCCGTGCCGAGTTCGATCAAGGGCATATTCCTAATTCGCTGCATATCCCGATCGATGAACTTCGCGACAGGCTTAACGAACTGCCGAAAGGGCAACGCATTGCAGTCTACTGCCAAGTTGGTCAACGAGGTTATAACGCCACGCGGATTCTCAATCAACGGGGGTTCAATGCGTTCAATCTCAGTGGAGGATACCGAAGTTATTTGCAACTCAAGAAATACTTGAAATAATTCCCCCCCCCCTCCTGTG
>CAZFDX010000156.1:0-2764 GCA_964518325.1 uncultured Alcaligenaceae bacterium
TCAAAGCCTTCCGCGATACGTGGGAACTCGGCATTCACAGTTACCTCACCTACCTACGCGACCGACTCACCATCGCACGCGACCTCCTCACCGAAAGCGGGAGCATCTTCGTCCAAATCGGCGACGAAAACGTCCATCTGGTGCGATGCCTGTTGGATGAGGTTTTTGGGAGTGAGAATTGCTGTCAGATCATTCCCTTCAGGAAAAAGCTGATGCCACTCGGAGCAAAATTGCTTGAAGGAATGTGTGATTTTGTCCTTTGGTACGGAAAAGATAAACCCTCTGTTAAATTCCGACATCTCTACAAACGATCAGTTCCATCCTATGAATCTCGTTGGACTAACATTGAATTGTTGGGAGGTGAACGCCGTAAATTGACAAAAGCCGAATCCGAAAATTTGAGTTCGATTCAAGGGAAAGTTTACCAACTCGTTTCCCAACGGAAACCTGAGTATTTCCCTCAAAATGACTACGAGTTTATTTTCAAAGGAAAAACAATCCGTCCACCCAAGAATGGTTGTTGGATGCTGACAAAAGACAAGATGATGACCGTGATGCACGCCGACCGGTTAGAGATCGAGGGGGACAATTTGTCTTACGTCTACTACCATGAGGATTTTCCTCTTTCAAAATATACCAACTTTTGGGAAGACACCTCTCCTGTTCAAGATAAATCTTATGTCGTTCAGACAAGCACCAAAGTCATCGAGCGTTGCATGTTGATGACGACCGATCCGGGTGACCTTGTGCTTGATCCGACGTGTGGTTCGGGGACGACGGCTTACGTTGCGGAGTAGTGGGGACGGCGTTGGATTACGATTGATACCTCGCGTGTGGCATTGTCGCTGGCACGCACACGATTGATGGCAGCACGCTTCCCGTATTATACGGTTCCCTAGAAATAACTTCGCTAATCAGTGTAGTGACACGCACAGATCGTTTTGATTTTTTCCGGTGCCGAGCAATGACGTCGCCAAGCCACAACAACAGCTTCCTCAATCGCATCTAAATCTTTGAATGTTCGATTGGCCCATTCATGGTTGCGTAAATAGTTCCACAGGTTTTCGACAGGATTGAGTTCAGGAGATCGAGGCGGGAGTGACACAACCGTGATATTCTCAGGGAGCTTGATTTGTTTTAACGAATGAAAACCGGCATTGTCCCAAAACAGGGCAATGTGTTTATCTTGCGAGACCGATTTGGAAAGCTGCTCAAGAAACATTTGGGTGGTTTGACAGTTGAGCGATTCCAGAATTAAAGCCTCGGATTGACCTGTCTTCGGGCAAACCGCTCCAAAAATTTGCAGACTTTTGAAGCCCCCTTGAAGTGGAGCTCTTGGACGCGATCCTTTTTCTGCCCAAACTCGCGTCATGGTTCCTTTTTGACCCAATCTGGCTTCATCTTCAAACCAAATCTCTACGACCTTGCCCGGATTTTTCTTGGTGATTTCGGCTATGATTTCAGGCGTTTTTTTTGAATTCTTCTTGAGCTTTTGGATCGGCATCCGGATGTTGAGGACGTGGACAAAGCAAAGACAATCCTAACTTGTGCATGAGATTATAAACCGATTGGAGTTTGCGGGTAACACCAAATTCGTTGCGAAGGATTTTTTGAGCATCCAAGCCGCGTAAAGCACAGGTCTGATCTTCGGGTTTGGGGCCAGCAAGGAGGCGTTGTTTGAATTGGATCATTTGTTCTGGATTGAGTGGACCCTTTCGGCCACGTCCCGATTTATCTTGGAGTCCATCGAGTCCGTTTTGATTGTAGCGAGACAGCCAAGTATGGATAGCTCGATCAGAAAGAGATACGAGTTCGGAAATTTGGTCTGCAGTTTTACCGTCAATCGCCCCAAGGATAATCTGCAACCGACGCACGACTTTGCCATCGGTTTCGGTGCGGAGTAAGGATTCGAGCGTTTCGCGGCTGTGGTGTGGTGTGACTTGCATTGCAACTTCTCTGGGGGTGCTTATACTTATCACACTCTTCATTGATGCGCAAGTCGCAGGGCGAAGTTTTTTCTATGGAACCGTATTACCTTTTGACCGATTCGACGGAAGGCCAACAGAAACTACGAGAACTCGGACGAAGTCAGTCAGTCAGTCAGTCAGTCGCCCGATATTCATCGAGGATTCGTTTATAAAACGGTTCCGCATATCACCCTGAAAAGCATCGCCAACAATCCCGACATAAAAGAAGGGATGACACGCGAACAAATCGATGCTGCCATTCAACGCCACGCCGAAAGCGAAACCCTTTACGATCAACCTTACGAAGAAAAGAATGTCGTGCGTGTGTGCGGCCCCTTCACGGTCGAAAGTCTAAGCCCACACCGAGAAGCCAACCTTCCCGAAGCACCACAAGAGGCCACGACAAGCCAAGCACGTGAGCCGTTCAACTATCTGCAAGTCGTGTTGGATAATCTTCGCAAAGCCGGAGTGAAGGGACTGGATAAAAGCGAACGTATCAACTTCCAACGCCTCGACGGATTCCCCGGCCAATACATCCATGCCGAAGGAGTTACCGATAACAATTTGGGTGTGCGTGTGAGCATCGGCCCCGAATTGGGAACCGTCGGCGATCAGTGGATCAAGGCAGCAGCACTCGAAGGGATCAAAGGAAGCAAACCCGATTTCTTGCTCATCTGTGCCTTCTCGTTTGAAGCGAGCGTATTAGAACAAACCGCCGAACTCTCGAAGGAAATTCAATTCGGGAAGCTCCGAATCCTGCCCGTGCGAATGAACCCCGACCTTGCCATGTTCGGCGA
>CAZFDX010000157.1:0-2020 GCA_964518325.1 uncultured Alcaligenaceae bacterium
ACCGGGAACGAAAAGGGGATTATCGTGTTTGAAGATGGTCAGGTTACCCGTTCCCCAGCGGAGTCGTTGCGAGTGGAAGGTAGCAATATCCGGAGCGGCTTGCCCCGCGACGAGTCGTTCCGTGATCGCAATGGAGCGCCAGCCCCGCATGTGAATCCGAAGACCAGTGTGCAAATCTTCCGTCACCGTTTCGGTCGCAATGTTCCCCACCGATTGTAAGGCCTTGCGGCGGAAAATCGCTGCGGAACCGGCAAAAATCGGCACATTCCAGTAATTTCGGCCCGGTTGAATCACATAGTAGAACAGGTGTCCTTCTTCCCAGTATTTTCGGGCCTTGTGATCCAATCGGGCTTGGAACGAATCAAAGTTATAAAAGGCATGGGGCGTTTGAACGTACCCCACTTTTTCATCTCGGAAATAGCCAATGGTGCGAGTAATAAAATGCGGTTCTGGTACATGGTCCGCATCTAAAATCACCACGAACTCACCGTTCGTTCGCTCCAAGGCAGCATTCAAATTACCGGCCTTGGCAGCGGCGTTATTCGCTCGGGTGAAATAAATGACCCCGAGTTCTTTCGCCAAGGCTTCCACCTCGGGCCGGCTGGTATCATCTAGCACATAGGTCTTGTGTGGGTAATCCATCCGCACGCAGGCTTCAAGGGTCGCACGCAGGATCGACACATCTTCGTTATATGTCGGTACTAAGACATCGACCGTTCGCCCTTCGAGCACCGGTTGCATCGGGGGTTCGGAAACCTCCCAGACCTGAAGGAAATACAGCAACAGGTTGATAATACCAAACAACTCGCACACATACAAAAATACGCTGGCAAAGATCGCATAGTTGCTTGATAAATTAAACGTATACAGAGCGCGGTAAGCCAAATAGGCTACGCACACCAACGATGCGACTACGATTAAGAATTTTCGCATTGCTGGGTTTGGTGCAGATTTCATAGTGCTTTGCTTCCCCCATTTCATTCCCGTTACCCACCGGCTGACCCCCTAGGTCTTGGGATAACGCGCCATTATTGCGACCAAGGTCAAGTCACTTTGGTCGCCCGTGAAATTTTTTTGCTTAGTTTGTGCCAAATTATCGTTATTACCGTCTCATTTTGATCATTTTTCTCACTCAGATTCTTCACTCAAACGAGAGGTCTTTTCCATTTTACCATCTAGGAATTGTCAAGCCTTTGACGATCAGATTTTATTCATTTCATCGCATAATTCTCGATCAAATCGATACAAACTTCTGATCTTTTCCCATCAAACGAATCGCGTCCGTTTTGCCAATCTTACTAGGGTTCTCAATTCTCGCAAGTCAAATCGGTACATTCCGGCTCTCTTATGCTGTCAGAAAAGATGGAATAATCGTTAATCTAACGATATCCGTTAATTCTTAATTCGATTATTCTTCTACCTAAACATCTTATTGATGGGAAATGAGTCGGATAATAACCGCATTCGCTCGACTTTGTGCGATTCCCCAATAGGCAAGAAGGGGACTTCGCTAAGGTGTCTGATAGTTGTTTGAATGAGCGCAATGAATTTTCGATTACCTCAATCCCCCTTGCCTTACCCATACGAGATTGAGCCGTTCGTGCGATGGGAGGGGCGATTTCATCCGTAGCGATCGGCCTCGTGGCTGAAGATGATATTCCAAAGGGATCATTCCAAAAATCCATTTCCGGAGGGATAACTCAGCACAAGATCATCACAAGCGGTGCAGTCACGGTGCGGGTTACCCCTCACCGAGTTTGGGAAGTTTCGGTTTTTTCTTGAAGAGCGAGGCGATTTTGGCACCGAATCCCCCTGTCAGTTTGGCGATCCGTTGCTCCCAACGGGTGTAGCTATCAATCAGATCGGGGTCTGCTTTTTCAAGATCGGATTCTTGGAAGGCCTTGACCACAGATTGACGAGCCTGTTCCACGGCCGCTTTACCTTGTTTTTGAATTTGCAACAGTGCTTCCGTCATTTCTAACAGAAGGGGCAAATTTCCTTCCAGCATATCGGTATCATC
>CAZFDX010000158.1:0-7379 GCA_964518325.1 uncultured Alcaligenaceae bacterium
GTGCCAAGTTCTCATCCAGTTGATCCTTCATCTGGCGAAGTAACTCGTAGATGGCCTTCACTTCGTCTTCGATCAACTTGAAAAAACTCATGACGTGTCGTCGGGGAATGATGAGCGTGTGACCGGCGGTGACAGGGAAAGCATCAGCCATCGCAATCGCATGAGCGTTCGCTTTGAGGATGCGTTCTGTGGGCAACCAGCAGAACGGGCAGTTACTTGGTCTCAAGTCGCTCATAATATACTGTCAATTGTTAGGCATTCGACCTTTTAAAAAAACGGGCAGTTACTCGGTCTGAAGTCGCTCATAATAGCTTTCGATGCTTCGCCGGCACAGGCTCCGTATCTGCTCGTGGTCATCCGGTCCAAGTTGTCGCCACAGACGTGGATCGAAACGGATGTAGGCCAAGTCGCGATCATAACAGAGGAAACCTCGACGCTCAAACTTCTCAAAAGGTTTGTCCAACATCAATCGCTGAACACCGATCTCATCCAGTTCGTCCACTGGTATTTTGCGTGTGCCTGGCCTCTCCACGATTAGTCCAGTACTCCTCCGGTCTTTATAGAACTGCTGAAAACGCTGAGTTACCTCGGACACCTTGGCACGTCCATTTTCATCAACAGAGTTAAGTAGGGCCAGCAGCATTACTGGCTTGTAGGACAAGTTCATATCCATCACTTCGATAAATTCCATAAAGCGGTCTCGGATACTATGCTCCTCCAATTTTGGGGCGCCTACCGCAACTCGTACCTCCTCAATTCGATCGCGATGGAAGTAGGTGTAAATCCGGTCCCCCAGCTGCAGGACATGGTCGGGTTTCACCAGACCACGCTCGACCGCACCACGAACCCGTCCTTGGGCAACCCCCAACTCTCGTTCCAGATCGGTCACGGAGATCATGTTGACGATCTCTTGTTGCCAGTTGAAGACGTCGATCGGCTCATAATCTTTTGCCCACAGACCAATCTCCAGAATGGTGGTCGGCTGCTCACCTCGCGTCAGGGCCTCCTCCTCCGCAGCGAGGAGGTTCGGTGGGGCCAAGAGCAGTCCGCCGGGACGGTAGCCGCTCTTCCCGAGAACACGATGTGCGTTGAGGGCCTGATTGTAGCGATTGGCGTTGTCCACAAAATCGAAAACGATCAGGCACTCCTTACCCGGTGCCTTGCGTGTGCCACGCCCGAGTTGTTGCAAGTAGACGACCCGTGAGAGGGTTGGCCGAGCCATCAAGAGTACCTCGATGTCTGGACAATCCCAACCTTCGTTGAGAATGTCGCAGGCGCACAGAACCCGCAACTGACCCTCGTGGAAGGCTCGGAGCTTTTCTTCGCGTTCCCGGTTGGGCATCCGACCCGAGACACTTTGCGCAGGAACACCCGAGCGTCGGAACTCCTCGGCCAGAGTTTCCCCATGTCGCACATTAACGGCAAACGCGACCGCCTTCCGATTTGGAACGTGCCGAAGGTAGGTGTCAACAATCAACCGATCTCGGGCAGGAATAATGATGGTTTCCTCGATGTCTCGCCGGTTGTACTGTACCTGATTGTATCGCACTCGGCTCAGGTCTACGTTTGTCTTCACGCGAACACAACGAATCGGCACTAACTCTCCTCTCTCCACTGCTTCTTGCAGCGTCAGGCGATGGACAGAGTCGCGAAACAGCTCGAGCAAGTTCTGACCGTCAGCCCGCTCAGCGGTAGCAGTCAGTCCCAGAATAAACCGAGGCTCAAAGTATTCCAAAATGCGGCGATAAGTGTCTGCCGCAGCATGGTGGGCCTCGTCGATCACGATATATGAGAACTCCTTTGGACCGAATTCGTTTAAATGGTCTGCGACGCTCTGGATTGACGCAACGAGGTTATCAGCATCTGTTTCGTGTGAACCGCCGAAGTACCGGCCTGTTTCGATCTCGGGCCACAACCTTTGAAACTCGCGCTGGGCCTGCGTCACCAGATCACGCCGATGCACCAACCACAAGGTGCGGCCTCCCAGTCGGCGTGCGTCTGTGATGGCCGTGACCGTCTTGCCAGCGCCAGTGGCGTGTTCCAGCAGAGCAATCGTCTTCCCTTCTGCCCTCATTCGCTCCAGCGCCAGCAGAGCGTCTTCCTGGTGCTCGTGCAGGTCCAGTACCTCGCCCGCTTGGCGGGGCAAGAAATCGTCGAATGACAAGAGACCAGGCAAACGTTCCAGAAAGAGAGCCAATTGTTCCTTGACTCGCTCTGGTTCATGGGCAACTTGGCGATCCGTCCAGCGAAAAACGCGCCAGCCTTGGTGAACAAGACTGTTTTGTCGGAGCAAGTCATCTTCGTACTTCTCCGCTGGGATCACTTCAGGGACGTGCCAAGGCAGGCCGTCAATCTCAAACGCGATCTTTTCGCCCCTAGCCCGCAAGGCAAGATCCACGAATCGACTGGCTCCGTAAATGTCAGTTACGGGATGCTGTGGTGAGAGGAACAGTGCCTTCTCTGCACCAAATACCTGAGTGAACAGCTCCGTGAAGAGGTCTTCCGGCGCCGTGCTGGTCGCTCCGCGGTCGTGGCTGTCTTGCATGGTCTAAACTCCGTACCACAATCGCCATCATTCTACTCAGTCAGGTGAGGCGTTACCAGCACAGTTGCACACCTCTCGGGTTGGCGGGATGCTACCGTGATACGGCTCACGCGATAGCTGAGCTGATCGATAACAGCGTTCAAGCTGGTGAAGGGTTGGAAATCCCAACCGTTGTGGAAGTTCTCTGCGTGGACCGACTCGAACCCGTCAGGGAGCGGCAACGGCGTCGTATCGACCGGATTGCGGTCTACGACAACGCTTCGGGTATGGACGCCGCGACGCTGCGCATGGCCTTGCAGTTCGGCAACGGCACGCATCTCGACCCTACGATGCAGCACGGGATCGGCAAGTTCGGCATGGGACTGCCCAATGCGTCGATCTCACAGTGCCGCAAGGTCGAAGTTTGGACTTGGCAGAACAATTCCTGCCTTCACAGTTTTCTCGATATCGATCAGATCGAGAATGGGAGGCTGCGCGAGGTCCCAGAGCCGCGAGAAGAACCAATCCCCGAGTTCTGGATCGACCTGATCCAAGACAAGATAGGTCCACACGGCACGCTGGTCGTCTGGTCCCAACTCGACCGAGTGTCTTGGAGGAGTAGTAAGTCGCTTCTCGACAATGCCGAGTTTCTCGTCGGGCGGATGTACCGCTACTTCATTCATGACGGCAAAGCCACGATTCGACTTGCCGCGTTCGAGGTTAAGGGCAACGAAGTGCATAACCACGTCGATCGGTATGTCCGCGCCAACGATCCGCTCTACCTCATGAATAGCACAAGCGCTCCTGAGCCTTTCGACCAAGAGCCTGCGTTCGACCTCGCGGGAGAGGATACCGTCATCGTGAACTACCAAGGTAAAGAACACACGGTGACACTGCGCTACTCGGTGGCGAAGCCAATCGTGCGCCAGCCCCCACACGGCGGCAGTTCCGCTATCGGCCGCCATGCCGTCAAGAATCAAGGCATCTCCGTGGTGCGTGCCCGACGCGAACTCGAACTTAATACGTCCTTCGACAATCGCTACGATCCGCGAGAACGATGGTGGGGCGTTGAAGTCCTCTTCGATCCAGAACTCGACGACGTATTCGGCGTCACGAACAACAAGCAGGCGGCCACGGCATTTATGCAGATGGACCTTGACGAGGACGCTAAACTCGAAGGTCTCACAGCTGGGGAATATCGGGAGCGACTGGAGGAGGCGAACGACCCTCGCCTCGCGATGTACGAGATTTCGTCACGAATACGAAGTATGCTGAACCACACCCTTCGCCCTCAAATCCAGCGTATGCGCGAGGGCGCCCGCAGGGGAGGCGAGCATGCTCCGCCGCCTGGCTCTGCCGAAGAGATCGCAACGCGGGCGACCCAACGGCTGCGCCAGACATACGGCGACAAGGGTAAGAGCGACCAAGGCGAGAAACTGCCCCAAGACCAGCGTGCACAAGAACTTGAGAAGGAACTCATCGCCGAAGGCGTGTCCGAACAGCAAGCGAAGGAGATCGCCGTCGCCTATGTGCGATCCAACCTCAAGTTCCTATTCCAAGAGGCTGAAATCCCAGGGCCTGTGATCTTCGATGTGAAGTCGAAAGCCGGAACAATCATCATCAATATCAACACGCGACACCCAGCTCGCGAGCATCTGTTCGAGCTTTTGCGACAGGAGAACACCGAAACCGAAACGCCAGCACTCAAGGCCCTGAAACTGCTTCTGAGTGCGTGGGCACGCCTTGAGGACGAGGCCGGCGACCAGCGGCGGCAGCAGCTTGAAGACACTCGACAGGACTGGGGTAGGCTGGCACGCGATTTCCTGCAAGCAGCCAATGAGTAACCACGAGGGTCGGACTCGCCAGCATCACGCGGGCAATCGCCAACAGCTCGAGTTGCCGATTCGGGGGAAGGTCGGCCCAAATGGCCAACAGCTCGAGAACCAGTGGATTCGTGGTGTTCCCAAGAGCCAGCGTGCCGTTTTCCGTCCCGCGCGTAGGCGAAAGAGGCGAATTCCCACAGGATTCTGGGGGTGGTTCGAATCCCTTTGGTCCAGTAACGCCCATTTTGTTACTTTTTGCTTTTGCTTTTTGCCTTTCGCGTTTTTCTTGACCACTCTGGCTTCCGGTTTCCCTTCAAGCCCTCTGCCAATTGAGCGTTTTTTGGCACTGGTGCCATCGGCCGTTTAGGGCCTTTGCCACTCCTAAGCATCTTTCATTTCAGACGTTTACCGCACTGTGTTGTTTTCTCATCCCTTTCCGGCGAGAGGACGTTATTTCGCCGGCTTCTTTTAAGTCCTCCATTTTTTGGGTGACACTTATTCGGTTTCAGTACGATCCTTAAGTAAATGGATAAGACTAACCCTGAGACGGAATTTGCCGAATTGCTCCAGAAAATACAGGGGCGGCTTTACGGCTTTATTCATTCGCTTGTCCGCGATTTTGACGATGCCGATGATTTGTTTCAACAAACCACCGTCATTTTGTGGAACAAATTCCCTCAGTACGATCGCCAAAAAAGTTTCTTTGCGTGGGCCTGTGGAATCGCTCGTTTTGAAGTGGCCAATTTTCTCCGCAGCCGCAGCCGAAAGAAACTTTATTTCAGCGATGATTTGAACCTGCTGTTGGTCGAATCCTTTGAAACACAACGATCCGAGAACAGTGAAGAGCGTTCCGAAGCCCTGCGGGGATGCCTTGAAAAACTCCGCCAACGCGATCGCGAATTGCTCTTGAGTTGCTACGGCAGTGAAGAGAAAATCACGGCCATTGCTGAACGTAACGGCCGCTCTTCCCAAAGTGTTCATAATACCTTAAAGAGGTTACGCTTGGCTTTGTTCGATTGTATTGAACGAACCTTGCGCCTGACCCAACACCGGAACTCGTAACCCCAACCCGAATCGGGATCGCAAATATCGATCCTGTGACCTATGGCTGAATCGAAACCGATTGACGACCTTCTCCGGAACCAAATTGATGCCTACTTCGCGGGTCAATTGGCCGAAGAGGAATTTCGCGCCCTTGAAGCTCGCCTGCGGGAGGATGCCCAAGCTCGGGCCTATTTTGCTTCCTACACCTTGTTCCTGAACGATCTGTACATGGAACAGCGGGCCAACCAGACCTTGTTGAATCGGGGGATTTCTCCAGCAATCCCCATTTTGAATAGGAACAAATCGAGAAAATTACTTCCTTGGGCAACCGTGTTAGCTGTGGTATTAGCCCTTGGATTGGGGGCGATCCTCACTTGGCGATTTGTCTCTGACGAACCGACGATTGCTTGGATTGTGAATGCTCAAGATTGTCAGTGGGGGCACGCTAGCCAACACGAGAAAACCCTTCGTTCGGGGAGTGTCCTGCAGGTCGAATCGGGGTTGGCGGAAATTCGCTTCGCATCGGGAGCAACCCTTGTGCTGCAAGGGCCGGCGGAACTCACCTTGCACCATGCCAAAGCGGTGCAACTCAAGCAAGGGAAGCTCACGGCCAATGTGCCGGAATCGGCTCATGGGTTTGAGGTGCTGACACCGGAAGGACGGGTGATCGATTTGGGAACTTCCTTTGGCCTGAATGTGCAACCTTCGGGCACGACCGATATTGTGGTCTTTGAAGGAAAGGTCGAAGCCGAACCCAAAGGGGGGCAACGCATCCCGTTAGAGCGTGAGCAATCGGCACGGCTGTCGGGCGGGAATTTCCTTCCGACCGATCCTTCCGAATCTTATGTTCGAGCGATCGTTCCCCCCCCAAAAATTGTGCCCAGAAAATACATCCTCGATTTCAAAAATCCCCCAAAGACGGCCCTGCTCGATAAAGATGCTACTCCTACGGGATTAACTTATCGATTACCCGGAACGGGGAAAAAAATCCCTCCTCAAGATAGCCGGCTCACCGTCAATCGACTCACAGGGGAACTCGAATTGGTCACAACCAACAGCGATATAAACCACCAAGTTAATATGGATGAAGGCGAATACTTTGGAATTCGTTTGAAAGATTTGGGTTTCACCGGAAACGAAGATTTTGAAATTTCGGTTTTATTTCCGGATATCCCTGCGTTGCGACGGGTCGGCCAATTTGGTGTTTATGCGGGGGTGAAATCCGATCAGGTCATTCGCGGGGGGTTAATCAGCCGAAAAGATACAGGCGAATACACCCAATTCCATGTGAACAACAATGGCGGTAAAGATACCGATAGCGCTTTTATTGGACTATCCAACACGGGTGATGCCGTGCGAATTACCCTCAGACGAATCAAAAATCAATACTCCCAAACCGTAGAAAATCTCACGGCGGGAAATAGTAGTACACTAACGATACGACATCCTACCTACTTGGACCATCAACCGGATATCTATGTGGGCTTGTTCGGTGCGAACACCCATAGCAACGAGCCTAAACGACTGCGGATAAAGGAAATATCGGTCACCGTGTGGACCGTGCAATAACCACAATGGGAAACGTGCCGGTACCTCAATGGGAATCGTGCCGGAATCTCAGTGTGGATTTGGCAACAAACCGAGATAACCGCCCTGAACAACAAACCGACGCCCCACGAACGAAAGATTACTTAACCCCAATAGAACCTATGCGATACCTCTCTATTGTTTTGTTACTCTTCACGAGTTTAGGCCTGCTACAGGGGGCCGAGCCGAGCCGATTCACCGAAGAGCAATTGACCTTTTTTGAACAAGAGGTCAAACCTTTGCTCAAAGCCCATTGCACCAAATGCCATGGGGAAGGGAAAGGGAAGCTGAAGGGGGATTTAGACCTCACTCGGCGGGAGGGGATTCTCAAAGGGGGCGAAACCGGCCCCAGTGTGAAACTCGACAAACCCGAGGAAAGCCTTCTTTTGAAGGCCCTGCAT
>CAZFDX010000159.1:0-1674 GCA_964518325.1 uncultured Alcaligenaceae bacterium
GGCTACATAATTGGCTCCGGGGCGATTGAGTCTGCCAACAAATACGCAATTCAAGATCGCTTGAAAAAGTCGGGCATGCGATGGTCCATTAAAGGAGCTAATGCAGTGGCTAAGCTGCGAACACTGTATCTGTCTGAGTTATGGGATACTGTGTGGGCGGCTGCTTAACCCCCAAAACGCGCCCGCACCCGCTATGATCCTCCTGCCTGCTATGGAAAAACTGAGCACGAATGAAAAGCAGTGAAGAAATGCCGAAATGCACAACGCGTCCCGGGAGCGGCCGAAAAGAACTTGACCCCGCTATTTGGGACTATGTCTCGCAACTATGCAACTTGACCAAAGCGCACTTTCGGCTGACCAAGTACACTTTTTGGAAGAGCTGTATGAAAAATACCGCACCACCCCACAAACGATGGGCGATGACTGGATCGACTTTTTCCGCGAACTCGAACGCGAAAACCGCCATACGAATGGCGGGCGTGAAGCGGGCCAGATTATCGATGTCTCGCTACTCAAAGAAATGGGGGTACAAAACCTACTCAACGCCTACCGCAGCTCGGGCCACCTTGCCGCCAATATCGACCCATTGGGACTGCGCAAACCCAACCGCATCGTCATTGAAGACCGACTCAACAACCTGACGCGTGAAGATCTGGAAAATGAATTTGATACCGAGGTGCCGGGACTCGGAGTCGCGCGCTTGCGCGATGTGGTGGCCTGGTTTGAACAGACGTACTGCGCGAGCATCGGCTCTGAGCATTACTATCTGCGCGACGCACAGGAGCGCAATTGGCTGCAATATAAGATGGAGGTCACCGCTAACAACGAACCCCTAACCAAGGAACAGAAACTCCGTATCTTTGAAAAGCTGTACCAGGCGGACTATTTTGAAAAATTTCTGGGTAAGAAATTTGTTGGCAAAAAGCGTTTTTCGCTCGAGGGCGGCGACGCGCTGATTCCGATGCTCGACGCGGCCATCGAAAAGGCCGGGCAAATGAACATGAACGGCATCGTCATCGGCATGGCACACCGTGGCCGACTGAATGTGCTCGAGAATATTATGGAAAAACCCGCACAGTATATCTTCGCCGAATTCAAGGAAAAAGCCGATGTCACAACCTACGACAACGCCGACGTCAAATACCACTTAGGATATTCCTCCGAGCGCGTGACAGCATCAGGTAAACGAGTGCACCTGACGCTGATGTTCAACCCCAGCCATCTCGAGGCCGTTAACCCGGTCTGCATGGGTTCGGTGCGGGCACGCCAGACCCTCAACAGCGATACCGGGCGTGAAAAGTATATGGGAATTCTGATCCACGGCGATGCGGCTTTTATGGGCCAAGGCGTGGTCGCAGAGACGCTCAACCTCATGAATATTCCCGGCTATACCACCGGCGGCACGCTACACATCGTAATCAACAACCAAATCGGATTCACTACAGCTCCCGAAGAATCGCGTTCGACGAGTTACTCCACCGACCTAGCGAAGGCGTTCCATATCCCGGTGTTCCACGTCAACGGCGACGACGCCGAATCCTGCTACCGGGTTCTCAAGCTCGCGATGGAATACAAACAACGCTACAAAAAAGACGTCGTGATCGACCTCGTCTGTTATCGCCGTCACGGGCATAACGAGACCGATGAACCGTCGTTCACACAGCCGACCATGTA